>JAJZWW010000191.1 GCA_021846485.1 Actinomycetes bacterium | reverse complement strand
TTATCGTCATTCTTCACCTGTTCACCTCCTCGGCGTACTTGCTCCGACACGTGCTTCGCGCCGGCATTCCCAGCCCGCAGCGAAGCGGCCACCGTGCCGAGCTGGTCGGCCCGAAGGGCCCGGAGGTGCTGGCTTCTGGGTTCGACATGCCTGGTCCCTTCGCTCCGACCATTGGACCGGTCGTTGCTCGTAAGATATCATGTTGTGAGAGTCGAACTGTACCGCACTCGGAGTGTGGTTGCAAAGAAGCAACGAGCAGGAGGTGTCCGCGATCAAGACCCGCTTCGACGGGGAGGCGTTCTTCGCCGCGCTCGACGCGCAGCGCATCGGCCAGGGGCTCACGTGGCGCCAGGTGGCCAAGCAGTGCGGTGTGAGCGCGTCCACGCTCACCCGGATGTCACAGGGGAAGCTGCCCGACGCCCAGGGGCTGGCGGCGCTGGCAGCCTGGGCCGGGCTCGACACCACCACGTTCCTGCGTGGTGAGGACATCCCTCGACCCTCGCAGCCCGAGCCGCTCACCATGATCTCGACCTACCTGCGCAGCGACCCCAACCTGTCGCCCGAGGGGGCCGTTGCGCTCGACGAGCTGATCAAGGCGACCTACGCGCGGCTGCGCAAGCAGTGAGCGGATCGTGGCACTGCGACGCGGTTTCAAGAGCGAGGCGAACGAGATCGCTCGGGAGGTCCGCATGGAGCTCGGCCTTGGCCTCACGGCCCGGCTCGACCCCTGGCAGCTCGCTCACCGCTTGGACATTCCAGTGCTGGCCCTGTCGGATCTTGGCGAGCACGCGCCGGGCGCGGTGCACCACTTCCAGCAGGTCGACGCGAGCGAGTTCTCGGCGGTCACGGTCTTCCGGGGCAGCCGCCGGGTCGTCGTCCACAACGACGCGCATTCGAGGGGACGTCAGGCTTCCGACGTCGGCCATGAGCTGGCGCACGGTCTCTTGCTGCACGAACCCTCTCCACCGCTGGATCACGACAGGAGTCGCCTGTGGAACCCTGAGATGGAGGAGGAGGCGGACTGGCTGGCCGGCGCCATCCTCGTCTCCGACGAGGCCGCCTTTTCGATCGCGGCCCGCCGGGTGCCCGTCGACCTCGCCGCGGAGCACTACGGGGTGAGCGAGCCGATGATGCGGTTCCGGCTCAACGTGACCGGCGCCTACAAGCGCGCCGCTCGTCGGGCACCCGGGCGCCGGTAGGGGAAGCGATGGCGACGACAGCACTGACAACGCCGACCGACCGTGCGGCAATGGACGTCTTTGCCCTGCGGGACGGCGTCATTGCCGAGTACCGGCGGTTTCTCGAAGGCGCCCTGCGAATCCAGGACGAACGAGTGTCGGAGTTCGTCCAGAAGAAGCTCGACGAAGGCGTGCTCTGGCCTGATCCGTCGGTGAGCTTGAACCCGTCGTTCGCGCCGGGCGGCTGGGTCGACGAGCTCGTGAACGAACGGCTGCTCAGTGACCGATGCGGTGAACTGTTCCGGGTCCCCGACCAGGCGGGCGGCGCTCGGCGAGGCCTTCACCTGTACCACCATCAGGCAGAGGCGGTCCGGGCTGCCGCGTCGGGGGTCAGCTACGTGCTGACGACCGGCACCGGCTCGGGCAAGAGCCTCGGCTACCTGATCCCGATCACCGATGCCATCTTGCGCGAGGGCCGCGGATGCGATGACCGGATCGAGGCGATCGTCGTCTACCCGATGAACGCGCTGGTCAACTCCCAGCTCGAAGAGGTCGCGAAGTTCTTGCCCTCCGAGGGCCCGGTCCGCGTCAGGCGGTATACGGGCCAAGAGTCCCAAGAAGCCCGCGAGGAGCTGCGCTCCCATCCTCCCGACGTGCTGCTCACCAACTACGTGATGCTGGAGCTGCTCCTCACCCGCACCGAGGAGCGACCCATCATCGACGCGGCGCAGGACCTGCGGTTCTTGGTGCTCGACGAGCTGCACACCTACCGGGGCCGTCAGGGTGCGGACGTAGCGCTCCTAGTCCGGCGCCTGCGCGAAGCCTGCAGCGCTCGCCGGCTGCAGTGCGTGGGCACCTCGGCGACGCTCAGCTCCGGTGGGACCGCCGAGCAGCGTCGCGTCGAGGTCGCGAGGGTCGCGGCTCGCCTGTTCGGCACGGAGGTCACCCCCGAAAGCGTAATCAGCGAGCGCTTGGAGCGGGCCACCGATCCGTGGCGGCCCGAAGATCGGGAGCTGCTCAGCTCGCTTGCCAAAACAGTGTCCAGCAAGAGGACGCCGAGTGGTTTCGCAGAGCTCCGGGCGAACCCGCTGGCACGGTGGATCGAGTCGACCCTCGGCATCCAAGGAGAGGGTCCTGAGGCCACGCGGGCCACCCCCCGCCCGCTGCACGGCGCAGGTGGCGTGGCGCGCGAGCTCGCCAAGCTGGTGGGCTGTAGCGAGGAGCAGGCGGCGCAAGCGATCAAAGCGTGCCTACTCGCCGGCTCCCAGGCCCGCCACCCCGAGACCGACGCGCCGCTGTTTGCTTTTCGCCTTCACCAGTTCGTCGGACGTGGAGCCCCCGTCGCCGCCACCCCAGAGGCCGAGGGGGAGCGTGAACTGCTCTGGGGCGAGCAGCGCTTCGCGCCAGGGGATCGCAGCCGGGTTGCGTTGCCTCTCGCGTTCTGCCGACGTTGCGGCCAGGAGTACTACATCGCCGAGCGGATCCCCGATCAGGCTCGAGGCACGAGCTACCTGGTGGGTCGGGAGCTGTCGGACCGCGACACCGCCCTCGTCGAAGACGAAGCACGCCAGCTCGGCTTCCTTCACCTGAGCGCCGCCAGCCCCTGGCCAGCCGAACTCGACGGCATGCTCGAACGGCTGCCTTCGGACTGGCTGGAAGAGGACCCAAAGGGCGGGTTCCGCTTGCGCCGAGACCATCGAGAGCGGCTTCCCACGCCGGTCTGGGTGCATCCCGACGGCCAGCTCGACCTTCAGCCGACAAGTGGCTCCC
The DNA here is from genome assembly GCA_021846485.1 of Actinomycetes bacterium. Taxonomy (GTDB): domain Bacteria; phylum Actinomycetota; class Acidimicrobiia; order Acidimicrobiales; family Palsa-688; genus JAKAQB01. The sequence goes on along the minus strand of JAJZWW010000191.1, from coordinate 3,558 downwards.
TGCTCGCCCACTGGCTACCCGCGCCGTTCCGGCTCTGCCTGTCGTGTGGGATCTCCTACGCGCTGCGGGGGCGCTCCTCGGACCTGACCCGGCTCACGACGCTTGGTACCGAGGGCCGCTCCAGCTCCACGACCGTCTTGAGCCTCGCGGTCCTGCGCCACCTCGGCGAGGCGAATGGCGTCGAGCCGAAGCTTCTCAGCTTCTCCGACAGTCGCCAAGACGCGGCCCTCCAGGCCGGGCACTTCAACGACTTCGTGCAGATATCGGTGCTCCGAGCAGCGACCTACCGAGCCCTGGAGAAGGCGGGCGCTGTCGGGCTCGGCTACGAGGAGCTGGCACCAGCGGCCGTGGACGCACTTCACCTCGATGCGGCGGCGTACGCCGCCAACCCTGAAGCTCGCCTCTACGAGGTCCCCGAGCGCGCTCGTCGGGCCTTGGTCGACGTGGTCGGCTACCGGCTGGCCATCGACCTGCGCCGCGGCTGGCGCGTCGCCGCGCCCAACCTGGAACAACTCGGCCTCCTCGAGGTCGGCTACGAGCACCTCGACCGCCTCGCCGCGGATGGTGGCGCCTGGGACGGTCGGCACCCGGCGCTCGCTGGCGCACCTGCGGCCCAGCGCGGGGAGATCTGCAGGGCCATCCTCGACCACCTGCGCCACGAGCTCGCCATCGGTGCCGAGCATCTCGACCCTGCCCGGCAGAAGACGATCGAGGCCCGCTCCTACGCCGAGCTCGTGCCGCCGTGGGGCTTCGACGAGACCGAGCGGGACCGCCTGGAGACCCACTCGACGGTCTTCCCGCGCTCCTCGCGCAAAGGCGACCGCATCCCGAAGGGCCAGCGCTGGCTCTTCTTGGGGCCGCGCAGCGCGATCGGCACCTACGTGCGCCGGAGGGCGCTGGTGGAGGCGGGACTCACCAGCGACGAGGTGGGCCAGGTGATCGCAGATTGCTTCGAGCTCATGGCAGCCGCCGGGCTCCTCAGCGAGGTCGTCGACGCTCGGCGAGGCGGGGGTGTGGCCGGCTACCGCCTCGCGTCGGGCGCCATGCGCTTTCACGCCGGTGCCGGTGACAGCCCTCCTACCGATCCGGTCCGGGTGGGCCAGGTCGGCGAGGCCGAGGCGGCGACGAACGAGTTCTTCCGCCGCCTCTACAAGCAGGTCGCGTCCGAGATGTCGGTGTTCATGGCAGCAGAGCACACCGCCCAGGTGCCCGCCGAAGTCCGAGAAGAACGCGAGGAGGCGTTTCGAGTGGGAAAGCTGCCACTTCTGTGCTGCTCACCCACCATGGAGCTCGGCATCGACGTTGCGAGCTTGAACGCAGTGGGGATGCGCAACGTCCCGCCCACGCCCGCCAACTACGTGCAGCGCTCGGGGCGGGCCGGGCGCTCAGGCCAGCCAGCCTTCGTGGTGACCTACTGCTCGACGACCTCGAGCCACGATCGATACTTCTTTCGCCGCCCTGAGCTCATGATCTCCGGCCAGGTGCGCCCCGCTGAGCTGGACTTGGCCAACGAGGACCTGCTGCGTGCCCACGTCCAGGCCATCTGGCTTGCAGAGACCGGCGTCCGTCTCGGCGCGAGCCTCCGAGACGTCCTCGACGTTGACGGCGACCCGCCGCCGCTCGCGCTTCGAGACGAAGTGAACAGCGCGTTCGAGCAGAGTGATGTCATCCCTCGAGCGAAAGCCCGCGCCCTGTCGGTGTTGGACGACATCGGCGGCGAGCTGAAAGCGGCCGAGTGGTGGCGGGCGAGCTGGCTCGATGAAGTGCTCGCCGGAGCCGCCGCGCGCTTTGACGCGTCCTGCGACCGCTGGCGCGAAATGTACCGCGCCGCCTCGGCCCAGGCCCGCTTTTACGGCCAGGTCGTGCTCGACGCGGCGCGCTCGCCCCAGGACAAGGATCAGGCGAAGATCCTGCGCTCCCAGGCCGAGACCAAGCTGGGCCTTCTCTTGAACGACGACGAGCGCAGGGGCCTGGCCGCAAGCAGCCTCTTCTCCGACTTCTACAGCTACCGTTACTTCGCCTCCGAAGGCTTCCTCCCTGGCTACAACTTCCCCCGGCTCCCGGTGTCGGCCTACGTACCAGCCCCGCGACACAAGACCGGCGACGAGTACCTGTCGCGGCCGCGCTTTTTGGCCATCGCGGAGTTCGGGCCGGGAAACCTCGTCTACCACGACGGCGCCGTCTACCAGGTGGACCGCGCCGACCTCCCCCTCGACTCCCCCGAGGCGCTCGCCTCGGGCCCCGCCCTCACCCAGGCCGCAGTCGTCTGTTCGGCCTGCGGGTACGCGCATCCAGCTCCCGGCGGGGTCGGGCCGGACTGCTGCGAGCGCTGCGGCCAGGGCCTGAGCGGCGAGGGGGCGCAGCGCTACGGTGACCTGCTTCGCGTCGCGAGCGTGTCGCTGCGGCGTCGCTACCGGATCACCTCCGACGAGGAGGAACGCCGCCGCCAGGGCTACGAGGTCCGCACCGCGATCCGCTTCGGCGAGGCACGCGGCCATCGGCTGGAGCGGCGCGCGAGCGCAGCGGCGGCCTCTGGTGAGCTCGTGCAGCTCGCCTATGCACCCGCGGCCACGATCTACCGGCTGAACGTCGGTCGAGCCCGCCGCCGCCCTGACACTCCGGAGGGGTTCTTGCTGGAGGTCCCCCGCGGTCGCTGGGTGGCAGACTCGCGCGCCGAGGACGAGGACGAGGAGGAGAGGGCAGAGGCGCGCCGGCGGCTGGTGCGCGTGGTCCCCTTCGTGGAGGACCGCCTCAACAGCCTGCTCGTCGAGCCGGCCCGAGAGATGAGCCTGGAGGAGGCCATCTCCCTCGGCGCCGCGCTCAAACGCGGGCTCCAGGTCCGCTTCGAGCTGGAGGACGCCGAGCTCGGCCTCGACCACCTGCCGAACCTGCCGCCGCGCTATCGGCCCCGCCCGCCGCACCACGATCGCTGCTCCGACAAGGTGGGCGGCGGGCCCGACGACGCTGCAGGGGAGGCGGGCGTGGCCTTCGTGGCCGGGCTCGCCCGGCGCACGATCCTGTTGTACGAGACCGCGGAGGGGGGAGCCGGGGTGCTGCGCCGGCTCGTCGATGACCCTGCCGCACTGCCCGAAGTCGCCCGAGCCGCGCTCGAGGTCTGCCACTTCGACCCCGACAGCGGTGCCGACCGAGGCGACCTTGGCGGCGAGGCCTGCGAAGCGGCCTGCTACGACTGTCTCATGGCCTATGGGAACCAGGCTCACCATCACGCCCTCGACCGCCACCTCATCCGCGACCTCATGGTCGACCTCGCCCGGGCCAAGGTCAGCACGTCCCCGGGTCCGAGCGACCCCGACGAGCACAGGGCCTCCCTCGAGCGGCTCTGTGGCTCCTCGCTCGAGCGAGAGTGGCTGGACTTTCTCTCCGAGCGCGGCTACCGCCTGCCCGACGCCGCCCAGGTCTACATCGAAGCTGCGGGCACCCGGCCCGACTTCCTCTACAGGGAGGCTCACGTCGCTGTGTACGTCGACGGCCCCGCCCACGACGGCGCTCACCGGGCCGCACGAGACGCCACCCAGCAAGGCGCCCTGGAGGACTTGG
>JAJZWW010000190.1 GCA_021846485.1 Actinomycetes bacterium | reverse complement strand
GATGGTGATCTGCGTGCCGTCGGGCATCACCGGGGTGGAGCAGCGGGCGGTCCAGGAGGCGGCGGAGTCGGCCGGGGCCCGCAAGCCCGCCCACATCATCGAGGAGCCGATGGCCGCGGCGATCGGCGCCGGCCTGCCGGTGCACGAGCCGACCGGGAACATGGTCGTGGACATCGGCGGGGGCACCACGGAGGTGGCGGTCATCTCCCTCGGCGGGATCGTCACCAGCCAGTCGGTGCGCATCGGCGGCGACGAGCTCGACGAGTCGATCATCCAGTTCATCAAGAAGGAGTACAGCCTCGCCCTGGGTGAGCGGACTGCCGAGGAGATCAAGATCGCCCTCGGCTCGGCCTGCCCGTTGGAGGAGGAGCTCCACGCGGAGATCCGCGGCCGCGACCTGATCACCGGGCTGCCCAAGACGATCGTCACGAGCACCGAGGAGATCCGCGAGGCCATCGAGGAGCCGGTCTCGGCGATCGTCGACGCGGTGAAGGTGACCCTCGACCGCACCCCGCCCGAGCTGGCCGCCGACATCATGGAGCAGGGGATCGTCCTCACCGGGGGCGGGGCCCTGCTCCACGGTCTCGACGCCCGGCTGGTCGCCGAGACCGGTATGCCGATCGTGATCGCCGACAACCCGCTGTTCTCGGTGGTCATCGGCAGCGGCCAGTGCCTCGAGGAGTTCGATGTGCTGAAGGCCGTGCTCATGTCGGCCAACTCCCGCTGAGCGGCGCTGGTTGGCTGTCGTCCGACGACGTCCGGCGAGGCTGCGTTTCGTAGTTGCGGTCCTGGTGCTGGTGTCGCTCACCCTGCTCGCCCTCGATGCCAGCGGCCACGGCCGCTCGGCGGTGCGGGCCGCGCGCGATGCTTTCACCACAGTGCTCGCCCCGGTCCAGACCGGCATCCACGCGGCGTTGCGCCCGGTCGGCAACTTCATCACCGGGGCCGTCGACTACGGCCAGGTGGAGGCGCAGAACCGCCACCTCCGGGCGGAGATCGCCGGTCTTCGCAACACCGCGGCAGCCGCCGGCTTCGCCCGCCAGCAGGCCGACGAGGTGCTCGGCCTGCAGCACCTGCCCTTCGTCGACGGGATCCCCAAGGTGACCGCCCAGGTCATCGACATCGGCGGGTCCAACTTCTCCTCCACGGTCACGGTCGACCGAGGCCGGGACGCCGGGGTGGTGGTGGGCCAGCCGGTCGTCGCCGCCGGCGGCCTGGCCGGCAGCGTGTCGGCGGTGACCGCCCACACCGCCACCGTCACCCTCCTCACCGATCCGAGCTTCGTGGTGGGGGTGGCCCTCCCCGAGCACAACACCGGTTCGGCGGCAGGGCGGGGCGGCTCCTCGCCGATGCAGGTCACCGTGCTCCCCACGAGCGCCGCCGCCCCCAAGCTGCACCGAGGAGAGGTGCTGTTCACCTCCGGGCTGTCGATGGAGGACTTCCCCGCCGGCATCCCGGTGGGTCGGGTCACCTCGGTGAGCACCCCCACGGGTGAGACCGAGCCGGTCGTGGACCTCCGGCCACTGGTCGACCCTGCCGGGCTCGGCTACGTGGACATCCTCTTGTGGTCGCCGCAGTGACGTCGGCGACGGTCGCCCGGCTGCGGGTGGTGCTCGTGCTGCTCGCCGGCGTGGTCCTGCAGACCACCTTCGGTGCCGACCTGCGCGTCCTCGGCGTCGCACCCGACCTCATGCTCCTGCTGGCGGTGGCCGGCGGGCTGTCGTGCGGGCCGGAAGCCGGGGCGGTGATCGGCTTCTGCGCCGGGTTGCTCGCCGACCTGTCGCTAACCACCACACCCATGGGCCTGTTCGCCTTGTCGTGGTGCCTGGTCGGCTTCGTCGTCGGCTGGGCCCGCACCAACTTCCTGCCCGAGGGACGCCCGGTGGAGCCGCTCGTCGGCTTCGTCGCGACCCTCGGCGGGATCGGCGTGTACCTCGCGGTGGGGGACCTCGCCGGTCAGAGCAGCATCCTCACCATGGGCCCCCACTGGCTGCTGCGGGTGGCGTTGATCGAGGCGGGGTGGAACGCCCTGCTCGCCGTCCCCGCCGCGTGGCTGATGCGCCGGGCGGCGCGCGGGTTGCGCAGCGCCGATCGCCTCGGGCGCACCGACGCCCTGGCCTCGGGGTGATAGGCAGGTGACCGTGCACGCCCACATCCATGAGCCCGCCACCGCCGCCGCGCCACGCCGGTCGGCCCTGGCCGCCCGATGACCTCGGTCCTCGACGCCCGGCCGGCCCCCGGGGCCCACGTCCGCCACCGCAAGCCGGTCCCGTGGCGGCACCTCGACGTCCTCCTAGCGGTCACCGTGGTGGCCATCGCCGCCTTCGGGGTGGTGATGGTGTGGACCGCCACCCGGGTGCCGCTGGAGGCAGCCGGCGTGTCTGGCCTGGCCATCGCCAAGAAGCAGGCCATCTTCAGCGCCCTCGGGGTGGTGGTGATGGTCGTGGTGGCCGCGGTCGACTACCGCCACTACCGCGACTGGGCCCCGGTGATCTACGGGGGGACCTTGTTCCTGCTCGTCGCGGTGTTCGCCGTCGGGCACCGGGTATCGGGAGCGCAGGCGTGGTTCCAGGTGGGTCCCTACCAGTTCGAGCCCTCCGAGGCCGCCAAGCTCGCCCTGATCGTCGCGTTGGCGGCCTACGCCTCGTCGTTCAAGGGGCGGCTCCACGGCCGGGCGCTCCTCGCGGTGATCGCCATGGCGGCGGTCCCGTTCGTGCTGGTCTACAAGCAGCCCGACCTCGGCTCCGCCCTGGTGCTGCTCGCGATCCTCGCCGCGGTGGTCGTCGTGGCCGGGGCCCGGGCCCGCCACCTGGCGGCGCTCGGGCTGATGGCCGTGCTCGTGATGGTCTCGGTGGTCCAGTTCGGGCTCCTGCGCGGGTACCAAGAAGCGCGCATAGCCGGGTTCCTGCACACCCCCGCCCAGGCGAGCCCGGCGCTGTTGCAGAGCATCGCCGGCGCCAACATCTACAACATCGTCGAGGCGAAGAACGCCATCAGCCAGGGCGGGCTCCTCGGGTCCGGGATCGGGCGCGGGCAGGCCACCAACCTGTCCCAGGTGCCCGCGCAGCAGACCGACTTCATCTTCAGCGCGGTGGGCGAGCAGGTCGGCCTGGTCGGCTCCGCCGTCCTGCTGGCCCTTTACCTGCTGGTCATGTGGCGCACCTGGCGAGCGGCGCTGCTCAGCCGTGACCTGCTCGGCAAGCTGCTCTGCGCCGGGGTGCTCGGCTACCTGGTGTTCCAGACCTTCGAGAACGTCGGCATGAACATGGGGATCATGCCGGTGGCGGGAATCCCGTTGCCCTGGGTCAGCTACGGCGGCTCGGCGGTGCTGGTCGAGTTCGCCGCCATCGGGCTGGTGCTCAACGTCCGGATGCACCGCTTCGGCTGACCCGCGGGCGTGAGCAAGCCCGGGGTCCGGGCACCGCCAGGAGCGGGGCCCCTCCCGGCTAGACTGCGTCTCAGGATGACATCGCTGTGGCCCCGGATAGAGCCGCTGTTGGGGCGGGTGCAGAAGCCGGCCCGCTACATCGGCTGCGAGGAGGGCGCCCGCACCTCCGGTGCGGGCGCCGGCCGGGTCTCGTGGCTGCTCACCTACCCGGACACCTACGAGATCGGGCTGCCCAACCAGGGTCTGCAGATCCTCTACGAGCTGCTCCACGAGCGTTACGGCGCCCTGGCCGAGCGGGCCTACGCCCCGTGGAGCGACATGGAGGCGGAGATGCGCCGGGCTGGCGTGCCGCTGTTCAGCCTGGAGAGCCACCGGCCCGCCGGCGAGTTCGACGTCCTCGCATTCAACCTGTCCGCCGAGCTGGTCTACACCAACGTGCTCAACTGCATCGACCTGGCCGGGGTGGCGGTCCGGGCCGAGCGGCGCCGGCCGGAGGATCCCCTTGTGGTGGCCGGCGGGCACTGCACGTTCAACCCCGAGCCGCTCGCCGACTTCGTCGACGCCTTCGTGATCGGCGACGGAGAGGAGGTCGTCGGCGAGGTCAACGAGGTGGTGGCCGCCTGGAAGGCCTCGGGGAGGACCGAGGGCTCCCGCCTCGGGGTGCTCCGCGACCTGTCCCGGGTGCCCGGGGTCTACGTCCCGAGCGTGTACGAGGCCATCTACGACGGTCCGAGGCTCGTGGCGGTCACCCCGAGGTACCCGGACGTGCCCCTCGTGGTCGAGAAGCGCACGATCGCGGACCTCGGGGAGTGGCCCTACCCCCGCCAGCAGCTGGTGCCGCTCACCGAGGTGGTCCACGACCGGCTCAACGTCGAGATCTTCCGGGGCTGTACTCGCGGATGCCGTTTCTGCCAGGCGGGCATGATCACCCGGCCGGTGCGCGAGCGGCCGGCCGCCCAGGTGCTCGAGATGGTCCGTGCCGGGCTGGAGCGCACCGGCTACGACGAGGTGAGCCTCACGTCGCTGTCGAGCGCCGACTTCTCCGGGATCGACGAGGTCGTCGGGGCGATCATCGGTGACCCGGCATGCGGAGGGAAGGTGTCGGTGAGCCTCCCGAGCCTGAGGGTCGACGCCTTCACCGTCGGCGTCGCCGCGGAGATCCAGAAGGTCCGCCGTACCGGCCTGACCTTCGCTCCCGAGGGCGGTACGTGGCGGATCCGCCAGGTGATCAACAAGCTCATCAGCGAGGAGGACCTCTACGCGGCGGTGGAGTCGGCCTTCTCGCAGGGGTGGCGGCGGGTCAATCTGTACTTCCTCACCGGGCTGCCCACCGAGACCGACGAGGACACCCTCGGCATCGCCGAGCTGGCCCGCAACTGCGTGGAGGTCGGTCGCCGGCACTGCCGCTCCGCGAGCGTGACCGCCTCGGTCGGGGGCTTCGTACCCAAACCCCAGACCCCCTTCCAGTGGTACGGGCAGGAGGGCCTGGCCGGCCTGGCACACCGGATCGGCCTGCTGCGCGACGCCCTCGCCCGGCAGCGGGCCGTGCAGCTGCGCTGGCACGACCCGCGGGCCACCCTCGCCGAGGGGATCGCCAGCCGCGGGGACCGCAGGGTCGGGGCGGTGATCGAGCAGGTGTGGCGCGAGGGCGGCACCTTCCAGGAGTGGTCGGAGAGGTTCGACCTGGACCGCTGGAGCGAGGCGATGGCAACCCACGGCTTGTCGGTCGACTGGTACGTCACCCGCGAGCGTGCCGAGGACGAGGTGCTGCCCTGGGACCACGTCTCGGCCGGCCTCCACCGGGACTTCCTCTGGCAGGAGTGGCAGGACGCCCTCCGGGCCGCCGGCACCCCCGACTGTCGCTGGACGCCGTGCTACGACTGCGGGGCTTGCACCGGGTACGGCATCGAGCACGTGGTGGCCTCCGACGTCGCTCCCGCGGGCGGCAGCCAGGGCACCGGAGGGAACCGGGTGCCGGGGACCGCGGTGCCGGTCGCCCTCGGCGCCCACCCGCAGCCGGGGCGGTTCGCGTCAGCGGTCGGGACGGCCAGTTGAGCGCCCCGCCGGCGACCTCGGCTTCGGCGGCCGGCGGCGCGCGGCGCCGCGCTGCCCGCCTCAGGATCCGCTTCGCCAAGCTCGGCAAGGTGCGCTGGACGAGCCACCGCGACGTGGCGCGCATGTGGGAGCGGGCCTTCCGGCGGGCGAGACTGCCCCTGGCCTACAGTCAGGGCTTCTCGCCCCGCCCGAGGGTGAGCTTCGGCCTCGCCCTGCCCACCGGCCACGAGTCGCTCGCCGAGTACCTCGACGTCGAGCTCGACGGGCGTTGCACCGAGGATCTTCCGGGCCTCGCCGGGCGGCTCTCGGCCGCGCTGCCCGGCGGAGTGGACGTGCTGGTCGCCGCGTTGGTGGACCCGGAGACGCCCTCGTTGCAGGAGGAAGTCACCTCTTGCAGCTGGGAGTGGACCGCCGTCGACCGGGACGGCGCAGCGCTGGACCCCGGCGAGATGGGGGAGCGGTGCTCCGAGCTGCTCGCCGGGGCTTCGCTGGTGCTGGCCCGTTGGCGCAAGGGCCGGGAGGTGACCGACGACGTCCGGGAGGTGGTCGTCGACCTCCAGGTGGTCGGGCCGGCAGCCGGTGCCCCGGGGGAGCCCCCGGGGGTCCGGCTCCGAGCCGAGCTGTCCTGCCACCCCCGGAGCCTGCGGCCCTCCGAGCTGCTCTCCGGGCTCGCCCGCGGCGAGCGCCTCGAGGAGCGCGACGCCCGGCGCCTCGACCAATGGATTTCACGCGGCGGCGCCCGCAGGGAGCCCCTCGCGCTCCCGGCGACGGCGACGCCCGCGCCGCACGCCATGGAGCGTGCGTCATGAGAAGGGACCTGCCCCATGCCCGACACCACGTCGGCCCGCTCCGCGACGCCCGGCGACGCCCCCACCGAGCCCCGGCCGGGCGAGACCCCGACCGGCCTGGACGGGCCTGGAGGTACCCGACCCTCCGCTGAGCGGCCCGCTACCGAACGCGGCGGCGGTACCTCCGCCGATGGCAGTGGCGCTGGCCAGGGTGAGCCGCGCGGCGGGGGGGGCGACGGGGCCGGCGGGCAGCCGGCCAAGCGCCGGCGACGCGGATC
>JAJZWW010000189.1 GCA_021846485.1 Actinomycetes bacterium | reverse complement strand
CTCCGGCGGCGCCTTTCCCCCGAGCTATCTGGACCTCTACCCGAGCGCCCGAGCCCCGCGGTAGGGGCTGCGGCCAGCGACTACCGTCGAGGGATGGTCGAGAGCGCCAAGCAGGGGATCCAGATGCTGGCCGACCGGGTCCTCGTGCAGATCCCCCGGGCCGACGGGGAGCGCAAGTCCCGGGCCGGGATCCTGATCCCCGCCACCGCCCAGGTTGCCCGCCGGCTGACCTGGGCCGAGGTGGTCGCCGTCGGCCCCCACGTCCGGGTGGTCAAGCCCGCCGACCAGGTGCTGTTCAACTCCGAGGACCGCTTCGAGGTGGAGGTCCAGGGCGAGGACTACCTCATCCTGCGCGAGCGGGACATCCACGCCGTCGCCTCCGAGCGGGTGGCCGGCGGGACCGGCCTGTACCTCTGAGCGCTCAGGCGCGCAGTACCGCTACGTCGTAGCGGTCGAAGGCCGGGTCGCGCGTCGCGAGGGTCAGCTGCTCGGATCGCGCCTGCGCGACGAGCATCCGGTCGAAGGGGTCCCGGTGGTGATCGGGGAGGCCGGCGGCGAGCTCGGCATGCGACGCGGTGATCGGCAACGGCTCGAAGCGCGCTTCGCGTACCACCGAGTCGACCGAGCCGTCGAAGCGGAGCTTTCCCAACGCCCGCTTGATCGCGATCTCCCACAGGCTCGCCGCGCTGACCGCTACGAGGGTCCCGACGTCCGCCACGGCCTCGGCGGCTCGGGGCTCGAGGGGCTGGCCGGTGAGCCACCACAGCAGCACATGGGTGTCGAGCAGCAGCTTCACGAGCTGGCGCCTGCCGGCTGCTCGGTGCCGGACGGCGCGCCCCCGGCTCCGCCGGGTCCCCCGCCGGCGAACGCGTCGAGCAGCCGAGCCGGGGCGTCGTCGAAGTCATCCGCGATCCAGATCCGCCCGCGGAGCGCCCCCGGCCTCCGGGGCACAGGGTCCGGGCGATGTGCGACCAGGCGCGCGACGGGGCGCCCAGCCTTGGCGATGACGATCTCCTCCCCGGCTGCCGCCCGTTCGACGAGACGCGAAAGGTGAGTCTTTGCGTCGTGCATGTTGACGATCACCCGGCTGAGCTAAGCTAAGCTAAGTCCAGTCGGTCCCGGTTCGGGTCGGATCGGGTCGCGAGACCGTGCTGGCGCGCGTGGTCGGACCCCAGATGGTCGGATAGCGTCGCGGACGGCGGGGACGGGTCGGTCCCAACACGGGAAGCCGAGGCGGTGATCTGGTACGAAGAGACCCTGACCAGATCACCGAGGTGGTGCCCGCGGGGCCTTGCGCGCCGGCTGGTCGCGTCTTCGGCGACTGTCGTATTGGTCGCCTCGCTGTGCGTGGTGCCGGCGCAGGCCTCCCCGGCTTCGTGGACGGCTTCGTGGACCGCGGCCATGTCGGGCAGCCTCGGCCAGTACGCAGAGGACGCGACGGTGCGCCAGGTGGCGCCTCTGAGCGTCGGGGGGAGCGAGGTCCGCGCCCAGATCTCCAACGAGTACGGCAACGCTCCGCTCACGATGAGCGCGGCGACCGTCGCCCTCGCCGGCTACGGGCCGGCGGTGGTCGCCGGGACGTTGCATCCCTTGAGGTTCGGGGGGGCGACGTCGGTCACTGTCCCGGTGGGCGGCAGCGTCCGCAGCGACGGCGTGCCGATGACAGTCCGCGCCGGCGAGCGTGTGGCGGTGAGCGTCTACGTCTCGGGGGGCGACCGGATCACCGAGCACTACGACGCCGGCGACGGCGTGTCGTACGCCTCGATCGAAGGGGGCGGGAACCTGACCGGCTCGGTCAGCGGAGCAGGGTTCGCCTACCCCCAGACCTGGGACCGCTTCGTGAGCGGGGTCGACGTGGCCGGCGGGCCCACGCCGAGCCGCGCGACGGTCGTGCTCGGCGACTCGATCAGCGACGGCTACAACTTTCGCTGCCCCGGCGACCAGAGCCTCTGCACCCTGACGACCGCCTGGCCGACGATCCTCGCCCGCCGGATCCGCGCGCTGCCGGCGTCGCAGCAGGTGGGCGTGGCCAACGAGGCGATCACCGCGAACACCGTCCTGCCGCTCGCCGATGACTACTCGAGGGGCGGCGGCGGTGAGGCCGGGGTCGCTCGTCTCGCCCGCAACGTCCTCGACCAACCCGGGGTCGACCGGGTGTTCCTGCTGCTCGGCACCAACGACCTGTGGTTCGGCGCGACGGCCGCCCAGTTGATCGCCGGCTACCGCGACATCCTCGCCCAGGCCAAGGCGGCCGGCGTGCCGGTGATCGCGTCGACCCTCCTGCCGCGCTCGTCGGGCGGCGACGAGATCTGGACGCCGGCGATGGAGGCCAACCGAGAGAAGGTCAACCACTGGATCCTCCACTCGGGGGCGTTCGCCGCAGTCGTCGACCTGGCCGAGGTGGTCGGGGACGTCTACGACGGTGCCTGCCGACCGGACCTGATGTTCCCCCCCTACGACTCGGGGGACAACCTGCACCCCGACACCGCCGGCCAGATCGCGATGGCCGATGCGATCCCCACCGCCCTCCTCGGGGCGGGGGCAGCGCCGCGGGTGCCGCCGGAGGTGTCCCCGCGGCCCACGCCCGGGTGCCGGCGCCACCCCGTGGTGACGGTCGACTCCCCGCTGCTGGGCGCGCCCGCCACCACGACGACCACGACCGCCACGACGACCACGACCGCCAGCACGACGGTGCCGGCGACCCCGCCGTCGTCGAGCCGCGGCCCGGGTCCGGGAGCGTCGGGTCGGCGACGGGCGCTCGCCACCGCCCCGAGCGCATCGTCGTCGGGGACCGGGAGGACGCCGGGGGGGCTGCTGGTCGGGCTCGGGGTGGTCGTCCTGGCCGCGGTGGCGGCGGTGGTCTGGTTGGGGCCTCGCCGCCACCCGGATCGGCCGAAGCGGCGCTGAGCCGAGCGAGCCGGGAAGACGAGCAGAGCCGGGAAGATCGGTCCCTATCCGGCAGCCGCCGGCGCCCACGCGGCGACCAGGTCGGCGACCAGCGATGCGACCGTGGTGTCACGGTGGCGTCTCCCGAACGCCGCCTCGGCGACCACGGCGGCTCCGCGCGCCTCGATCGAGCGGCGCATCCCGGCGAGGGCCCCCCGGGGGGAGACCGCGTAGCTGCAGAACAGCGCCACCGGGACACCTGGCAGGGGAGGAGCCTGCGCGAGCCACCTCCTCGTGGCCTGGGCCGGTCCCACCCGGGCGACCACCGCCCCTTCGACCCAGGAGCCGAGGACCAGCGCGTCGGCCCAGGTGATCTCGTCGGGACCGACCCGGGTGAGCGGCAGGTGGCGGACGACCATGCCGGCACGCCGCAACCCGGCCTCCACCTCGTCACCCAGGCCGCGGGTGGTCCCGCCCCGGCTCTCGGTGGCGACCAGGACGTGGTGGACGCCACGCGAAGCCCGGCCCGGCCGCCTGGGGCGGTGGTGGCAGATCGCCTGGGCGGCGAGCTTGCCCTGGGCCATCGCCTCGACAACCGTGGCCGGCCCCACGAGGCAGTCCCCGGCGAACCAGGTGCGCTCGCGGCGGGCGAGACCGGCTGCGGTCAGGCCGTGGTCCCGGCCGAGGGCGAGGCGCCCGACGGGCTGGCGTCGGGCGTGCTCGGGCGCCGGGTTGGCGAGGATCCCGCTGCCGAGGAAGCGCCGGTCGGGCAGGGCCGGCACGGTCTTGGCGACCGGCAGGCCGGCGCCGGCCTCCGCCACCTGGGGGTCGATCCGGTAGCCCATCGCCATGACCACCAGGTCCACTTGCTCGACCGTCGGGCTGGCGTCGGTCACCTGCGGCCGCTCGCCGGCGCTGCGCTGCCGGGTGGCGGCGAGCACCGCCCGCGCCGCGCGGCCCGCCTCGCCCTCCAGGCGTCTGAGGGTGGTGGAGAAGCGGACCTCGACGCCCTCGGCGTGCGCTTCCTCGAGCTCGTCGGGGCGCACCGGGGCGAAGCGGCGGTCCATCCAGTCCACGCAGAGCGCTTCGGCGCCGAGGCGGCGCGCGCTGCGGGCGACGTCCATGGCGGTGTTGCCGGCGCCGAGGACCAGCACCCGGGCCGGCCGGGTGGCCCTGCCCTCCCGAGGCCCTCCGGACCCGGCCTCCCCGTTCCGGGGGGCGAGCTCGGGCATCGGGGAGCGCTCGGCGATCGCCCGGTGGGCCCCCTGCAGGAAGCGGGTGGCGTCCCAGACGCCCTCGAGGTCCGCTCCCTCGAAGGGGAGCCGGACCGGCACGGAGGCTCCGGTGGCCACCACCACGGCGTCGTAGCGGCCGCCGAGCTCGTCGAGCCCCGACGCGGTGACCTCCTGCCCGGTGACCAGCCGTACCCCGGCGTCGCGCAGCTGCTCCCAGGCTCGCCTGGTGGGAGCTTCCGGAAGGGTGAAGTCGGGGATGCCCCAGCGCAGCAGCCCGCCGGGCTCGGCGTCGCGCTCGAAGACGGTGACCTCCGCGCCGGCGCCGGCGAGCTCGGCAGCTGCCGCGATGCCTGCCGGACCGGACCCGACGACGGCGACCTCCAGCTCGTGGCCGGTCGCCTCGGGTGTCCCCGCCGCGACCACTCGGAGCGGCGGGACCGGGGCGTTGTCGGTGACGAACCGCTCGAGGGCGCCTATGGCCACCGGTGCCGCCCCGGCGAGCGACCAGCTGCAGGACCCCTCGCATTGCAGCGCCTGGTCGCAGACCCGGCTGCAGATGTCGGGCAGGAAGCTCGTGCGCCGCAGGACACGATGGGCGCCGTCGAGGTCGCCCGCCCGGATCTCGCGGATGAAGCCGGGGATGTCGTTGTGCGCCGGGCAGCCCCTCACGCACGTGGGGTCCGGGCAGTCCAGGCAGCGGTTGGCCTCCATCAAGGCTTCCGCCCATCCCTCGACCGGCCGGCGGGTCTCGCTGCGGTCGTGGACGAGGTCCGCGGGGTGCTCGGTGCGCAGGGTCACCCGGGGCCCGACGAGCCGGTCCCCGTGCACGAAGATCGCGGCGAACGGGCAGGTCCGCTCGCACTGGCGGCACCCGACGCAGAGCGGGTCGTCGGCGACGGCGGTCCAGGTGACCGGGTCGACTCCGAGGGCTCCGGTGGGGCAGCGCACGATGCACTCCTGGCAGCCGGCGCAACGGTCGAGGAGGACCTGGACCGTCGGGGACAGGCGGTCCAGGGTGGGGGTGGGGGTGGTCGTCATCGGTCGGTCCTCCTCACGAGGCGGCGTGCATGATCACGTACAGGTAGCCGGCAACTGCTCCGCAGGCCACCACCAAGGTGAGGGCGGCGAAGCGGGCGGCGAGCGGGCGGGCGGCGAGCGGCTCGACGTCGCGCCGGGAGATCTTCCAGGTGGCCCAGAGCGAGGCGGCCATGCCGAGCGCCACGACGACGACCTGGGTGACGACGATCTGGGGGTCGGAGAGGATCTGGGTGCGGTAGAGGACCGAGTGCGTGCCGCCTCCCACCCCGAACCACGAGCCGACCGACGGCACGATCCGCAGGGCGTGCTTGAAGAACTTGGGCAGCTGCCGGGCCAGGTAGTCCGAGCCGACGACGGGGATCAGCCCGTAGGCGACCGGGACGAAGAACGCCCGGAACCGGCTGGTGCGGTCGACGAAGGAGCGCTGCCGGGCGGCGAGCGCCGGGCCGGCTCCGGCCCCGGGGATTGCCGTGGCGGGCTCGGCGCGCATCGCCCAGCGGCTCGCCAGCCAGGCCAGGGCCGCGGTCGCCAACCCGATCACCGCGATGATCCCGAGGTAGTCGATCGGGTCGGGGTACGGGCCGAGGTGGGTCACCCGGTTGAGCCAGTGGTCAGCGGTCGCGTAGCCGCTGGTGGAGTTCACCTGCTGGTAGACGACGAGGCCCCAGAGGAACGCTATCGACCACGCCAGGTCGGCGCGGCGCCGGCGGGGGGCGATCACCGAGGTGAGCGGCTTCTGGACGAACAGCCCGACGTTGTCCGAGGGGCAGGCCTTGTAGCACTCGCTGCACAGCCCGCAGGTGAGGTTGGAGTCGGCGCTGCCCGGCCAGGTGTACCAGGGACAGCCGAAGCCCTCGTCACCCCCGCGCATGCAGTCCTTGGTGCGGCAGGTGAGGCACACCTCCCGGTCACGGGTCCGGAAGCCCGCCGCGGAGCCCATCGCCCCGACGCTGCCGATCAGGGCCGAGAGCGGGCAGAGGTAACGGCAGAAGGTGCGGCGCTCGAAGACCAAGAAGACCGTCACCGCGCTCACCACGATCCCGACGACCATCAACCCAGTGTCGGCGGGGCGGCCGGGCCCGGCGATGTTGAACCGCTCCTCGATCCAGGTGAGCAGCACGAACGTCGCCACCGACCAGAGCAGCCCGTAGCGGGCGATCGGCTCGGGGAGCTTGCGCCCGAGGCCCAGGGCCTTTTGGGTGCGCTGCCAGAAGGTCTTGCGCTGGAGCCACTCGGCGAAGCCGCCGAAGGGGCACATCGCGCACCAACCCCGTCCCACGATCACCATGAGGACGAACACGAGGCAGAACCAGATGTACCAGGTGATCGCGGTGCCGAAGTTGATCCCCGGGACGACCGTCC
>JAJZWW010000188.1 GCA_021846485.1 Actinomycetes bacterium | reverse complement strand
ACGGGGTCTGACCAGGGACTTTGCGGTGGGGCTAGGTGGAATCGAACCACCGACCTCAGCATTATCAGTGCTGCGCTCTAACCGACTGAGCTATAGCCCCGCGGGACACCGGGGGGAGATGCTACCGGAGGGGAGGGGGGAGCCAGCAGGAGGAGCGGAGGCTGCCGGCGCCGGCAGGCCGGCGAGAGGCGCGGGTGCCTGCCTCGGCGGGGGAGCGCGGGGCCGCCGGCCGGTCCGACGGCCGGTCTGCGGGAGCCTGGCGGCGGCCCGGGCCAGCGGGGATACGGGCTGCCCGCCCGGGTGGCGGGGTGGGCGGCTACTGGGAACTGTCGTCGCGCAGGGCTATCGTCGGTCGGCGTGCCGGGCTCGGGGTGGGTGTATCGCCTCTACGCGTGGCGGCTGCGTCGCCAGCTGGCGGGTGCTCCCATGCCGCGCCACGTCGGGCTGATCATGGACGGCAACCGTCGCTGGGCGCGCGAGATGGGGATGGCCAACCCGAGCATCGGCCACAAGTACGGCGCTGACCACGTCGAAGACGTCCTCAACTGGTGCGAACGGGCCGGGATCAAGCACGTCACCGCCTTCGTGTGCTCCACCGAAAACCTGAGCCAGCGTGATGCGGATGAAGTAGCCTTCTTGATGCAGGTCATCGAGCAGGTGGTGGCGGACAAGCTCAGCCACGACCCGACCTGGCAGGTGCACATCGCCGGCAGCCTCGACGTCCTGCCCGACTCGACCGCCCGGGCGTTGAAGCACGCCGTCGAGGTGAGCCGGGAGTGCCGGACCGGCGCGCACGTCACCCTCGCGGTCGGCTACGGGGGGCGCCAGGAGGTGATCGACGCCCTCCGCTCGCTGCTTGCCGAGCGCGCGGCGGAGGGCGTGACCCTCGAGGAGATGGCGGGCACCCTCACCGCTGAGGACGTGGCCCGCCACCTGTACACTGCCGGCCAGCCCGATCCCGACCTGGTCATCCGCACCAGCGGTGAGCTGCGCCTCTCCAACTTCCTGCTATGGCAGAGCGCCTATTCGGAGCTGTACTTCTGCGAGGCCTACTGGCCGGCGTTCCGGGAGATCGACTTCCTCCGGGCCCTCCGCAGTTTTGCAGCGAGGCAGCGCCGCTACGGAGGGTAGCCGCCCCGCCGCTCGGCCCTGTCGTGCCCAGTGGGTAGCTTGCACCGAGGGAACATGACCGCCTGGATCTGTGCCGCCTCTGCCAACCAGCACGCCGACACCCCCGGACCGCCGGCGTCCTGCGTGGTTTGCTCCGACGAGCACCAGTGGGTGCCCCCGAGCGGCCAGCGCTGGACCAGCCTGGAGGAGCTGGCCGCTACCGGGCACCGAAGCGAGGTGCGGGAGCTCGAGGCCGGGCTGATCGCGGACAGGGTCGAGCCCTCCACTTCTACGGGTCTACGGGGTCATCGTCGAGTGGGGCCACCGCCTCGGAGCGAAGGTCCTGGTCCCCGAGGCCGGCCGCCGGTGGCTGATGCGCCCGGACCCGGCGGTGAGGGGATGGTCGGGGCGCCTGGAGGTCCTGCCCAGACTCACCCTCGTGCAGTGCGGCGGGCACTTCGACGACAGCGCAGCGGCGCACTGGGCTCCGGGGCCGGGGCGAAGGGCGCGCTGCTGGTCGGCGACACGTTGCTGTCACACCGGGCGCCGGCCGGGTCACCTGGGTCCGAAGCGCCCCCAACCACCTCCCCTGCCCCGCAACCAGGTCGAGGCGGCGACCGCCTCGCTGGCCGGGCTGCGCTACGACCGGATCTGGAGGGTGGTGCAACCCACCGTCGAGCGGGATGCCGAGGCGGGATGCCAAGGGAGTAGTCGCTGCCAGCGCCGCCCGCTACACCCAGTGGCTCACCGGGGAGGCCCTGCGCTGAGCGCGGGGCGCCGGCCGGCGGGGTGCGGGCAGGCCGCCACGGTCGCGCTCCGCCAGCCGCGCAGCGAGCTGACCGTCGCCACCGGGGCGCCGTCCAGCTCGGCGACGGTGATCCGCCGCTCCTCGACCTGCCCGGTCGATACTAGCCAGTCCCGCTCGACGCCGGGGAGCAGCCCGCAGTCGAGCGCCGGGGTGCACCAGTGCCCGTCGAGGCGCACGACCAGGTTGGCGCGGGTCGTCTCGGTCACCTCGCCGTGCTCGTTCACGAGCACCACGTCGTCGGCGTCGGGGTGGCGGGCGGCTCGCAGCTCGTAGCGGGCCCGGTCGGTGGTCTTGTGGAACAACGACCGGTCGGTGGAGCGGACCGGTTCGGGGTCCACGCACAGCCGTAGCGGAGGCGCGTCAGGCCCGGGGAGCTCCACGGGGGTCGCCTCGAGGGTGGCGGTCGCGTCGCGGTGCCAGACCAGCCGCAGGCGGGTGGTGGTCGGGCAGGCGGCCGCTCCGGCGCGCAGCTTTCCGGCCACCCCGACGGGTGGGGGGTAGCCGAGGCAGAAGGCGGAGGCGGCCAGGCGCCGCAGGTGCCCGTCGAGCCGGAGGATCTCTCCGCCCTCGACCCGCATGGTCTCGACGAGGCCGGCGCGCGGGCCGGGGGAGCCGGCCGCAGCGGCCGCGCCCGAGGTCAGCGAGGCGGCCTTGGTGGCGACCTCCTCCCATTCGGCCGCGGCCAGTGAGTCCCAGGTGATCCCGCCGCCCGAGCCGTACTCGGCCAACCCGCGGCGCTTGTCGACGACCGCGGTGCGGATGGCCACCGCGAACCGGGCCGCGAAGCGCCGAGCCCCGCTGCTGGCGGCAGTCGACGGCCGGACCACTCCGACCGCCCCGCAGTAGACCCCCCGGGGGGAGACCTCCTGCTCGGCGGCCACCCGCATCGCGGCGATCTTGGGGGCTCCGGTGACCGACCCGGAGGGGAAAAGCGCCGTGAAGACGCCGGTCAGGCTGGTACCGGGCGCCCGGGCCGTCACCATCGAGGTGAGCTGCCAGACCGTCGGATAGCGCTCGACCTGCCACAGCCGGGGGACGCGCACGCTGCCCACCTCCGCGATCCGGCCCAGGTCGTTGCGCAAGAGGTCCACGACCATCACGTTCTCGGCCCTCTCCTTGTCCGAGGTCTGGAGCGCCACCGCCCGCTCCAGGTCCTCGGCCAGCCAGCGGCCGCGCGCCGCGGTGCCCTTCATCGGGCGGGTCGTGACCGTGCCCGCGTCCAGCTCGAAGAACAGCTCCGGTGAACCGCAGGCCACCGCCCAGTCGGCGGTCTCCAGATAGGCGTGCAGGCCCCCGTCGTGGGCCGCCCGGACCTGCTCGTACAGCCAGCGGGGGTCGGCTCCCTGCGGCCAGGGGCGCCGGAGGCGGGTGGTGTAGTTGACCAGGTACACCTCGCCGCCGGCGATCGCCTCCCGGATGGCGGCGACCCCCGCGGCGTGGGCGGCGGCGTCCAGCTCCGAGCCCCACGGCGCCGTCTCCGGGTCGGCCGAGCGGACCGCCTCCGGCGCACCGGGCGCGCAACCCTCGAACACCCCGAACCACGCGAGCGGCAGAGACGCTCCGGCGGCGTCGGCCGGCAGCTCCCGCACCTGCAGGGAGGGGTCGAACGCCGGGGCGGCCTCGTAGGAGACGAAGCCTCCCAGCCAGCGCCCCTCGACGGCCCGCGCCTCGACCTCCTCCAGGACGCCGGCGACCTCCCCGAGGTCCCCCGCGGTCAGCTCCCCGAGCTGGCCGACCAGCTCGAACGCGCCGCCGCCGGCGCGCTGGTCGAAGCGGCAGCGGGCGGTCACCCCCCCATCCTCACACCCGCGGGCCGCCGGTGGTGTAGCACTGGGGGGCGTGGACGACTCCGTCGAGGTGCACACCAAGGCCGGCTGGGAGGGCCGCTTCTACGAGGACCTGGTGCCCGGGGACCTCTACCGCCACCCACTGGGGCGGACGGTCAGCGAGGCGGACAACACCTGGTTCACTCTGCTCACCTTGAACACCAACGAGATGCACTTCAACGCCCGCTACGCGGAGCGCTCGGAGTTCGGGCGGATCCTCGTGGTCTCGACCCTCACGATCGCGCTGGCCGTGGGCCAGAGCGTGACCGACCTCACCCAGCACGCCTTCGCCAACCTCGGCCTCGACGAGGTGCGCCTGAGCCGCCCGGTGTTCGTCGGCGACACCCTCTGGTCGGAGTCGTTGGTGCTGGAGCGGCGGGAGTCGGCTTCCCGGCCCCACGCGGGGATCGTCACCGTCCGCACTCGCAGCCTCAACCAGGACGGTGAGGAGGTTCTCTCGTTCAAGCGGACCTTCTACGTGTACAAACGGGGTGCGGAGCAGGCGGCGGGGACGTTCCCCGTGGCCCGGCACCCGATCAGCGGGGAACGCTGAACGGCGCTCCGGCTGGTATATCAGGGGTCGGGACCGGCTATCATCCGGCATCGCTCCAGCCGTACCGGCCTTCGCACCCCTGGGGGTAGCCCGTTGACCCCGTTCCTGCTCGCCAGACCGAGCCTCCCGGCCACCGAGGGGCCCGGACCGGGACACGCCGCCCGTCCGCCTGTCGCCGCCCCCCCGGCCGCCCGGGGAGGCCTTTTGTGACCACTGCCCCCTCCCCGGCACCCGGCGCCGGCGACGCGGTCCGCGCCCTGGTCCGCTCCGCCGACTACGAGCTGATCCCCCTGAAGGGTCTCGACGACAAGCTGGCCGTCTTGCCCACGTCGACGACGGTGACGGTCACTTCGTCGGTCAAGCTCGGTTTGGAGCGCACCCTCGACCAGTCGCTGCGGGCCGCCGCCGCCGGCCGCCCGGTCGTGCCCCACCTGCCCGCCCGCCAGGTCCGTGACCGGGCCGAGCTGGCCAGCTTTGCCGGCCGGGCCGCCGCCGCGGGGATCACCCGGCTGTACGTGATCGGCGGCGACGCCCCCAGCCCGGCTGGCCCGTACCACTCGGCGGCGCAGCTGCTCGAGGAGCTCTGCGGGATGGACCACGGCTTCGAGGAGATCGGCGTGGCCTGCTACCCCGAGGGCCACCCCTCCATCGCCGACGACGTGCTGCTCGCCGCCCTCCTGGAGAAGCAGCCGCACGCCACCTACATGTGCAGCCAGCTGTGCTTCGACGTCGAAGCGCTGCTCGGGTGGCTCCGCTGGGTCCGCGCGGAGGGCGTGACCCTCCCCTTGCACCTCGGGGTGGCCGGGCCGCTCAGCTTGGTCAGGCTGGCGGAGCTGTCGGTGAGGATCGGCGTGGGTTCCTCGGTCAAGTACCTGACCAAGCAGCACGGCCTGGTCGGTAGCCTGCTGCGGGGACGCTCCTATGCGCCCGAGGAGCTCGTCGGCGCCATCGGGGAGGCGCTCGGCTCGCCGGAGCTCGGCATCGCCCGGCTCCACCTGTGCACCTTCAACCAGGTCGAGGCCACCTACGACTGGCAGCAGCGCATCTGCGGCGGCCCGGGCAGGGGGTGATCGGGGCCACCGGCGGTCGAGTGGCTCAGGGCCGGTCGGGTCCGGCGGGGTAGCGCGCGTAGAGCTCCGCCGGCCGGGTCGCGGCGGCCACCACCGACCAGGCCCACACCCCGACCAGCATCGCCCAGCCCACACCGGCGGTGAGCAGCACCACCCCGAGGGCGTCGAGCCCCAGGCCCGCCCAGAACTTCTTCTTGTCGAGCCGGTAGGTGTACAGCCAGGTCCAGAACGACAGCACGACGGCGAGGACCACCGCGACGCCCTTGTCCCGCGCGGAGCGCGCCGGGGTGCCGCAGCCGACGCACACCGAGGCGCCCGGGGGCAGACCGGCACCGCACCAGCAGCAGGACGCGACCGGTCCGGCCGGCTCCCACGGACCGGTGGCGGCGCCCTCCCCCCCGCCGTGGGGGGCCACCCACCCGCCGGCGACCGCCGGGGAGGCGGGGTGGGGGTGACCGAAGGCCGGGTGGGGCGGGTGGCCCCCCGGCGGCGGGTAGCCCGAGGGTGGGGGGTAGCCGCCCGGCGGCGGGTAGCCCGGAAGGGGCGGGACGGTCTCCTCGAGCTGGGCGAAGCGCAGCAGCGCGACGTCGAGCAGGTCGGAGGGGTAGTGCTCCACCACCGGCTGGCCGGCACCGAGCAGGTCCTGGATCACATAGCCGCTCGGCCCGCACCCCAGGCGGTATCGAGCGCCTTTTCGCAACGTCTCGTAGCTGCCGTCGTCGAAAGCGCCCATCGTTCGCCTCCCCTCGCCATCCTAGGACCGGTCGCGGCCGGCGGGCGAGGCCCGCTCCCTCGTCACCCGTCAGCTCAGCTCAGCGGCCGATGCGCCAGTCGACGAAGCGGTTGGCAAACCTGCCCTCGGGGTCCATCGTCTCCGCCAGGGCGCGGAACTCGCCGAGGCGCGGGTAGGCCCGGGCGAGGTCCTCGGGCCCCATCGCCGACAGCTTGCCCCAGTGCGGCCGGGGGTCGAGTGGGGCCAAGGCGTCCGAGCTGCTCGGTGGCGCCAGCCGGGTCGCGGCCGGCCACCGGGTGCTTGGTGGCAGTGGCCCGGCGCCCGCCGACCAGGTCGCCGAGCGTGTCCGCCGGCGCCCCGTCGAGCGAGCCGGGCCGCACGACCGCGGCGGCCCCGAAGACCACGTTGCCCGACCAGTTGGTCCGGGGGA
>JAJZWW010000187.1 GCA_021846485.1 Actinomycetes bacterium | reverse complement strand
CTGCTCTGCCATTGAGGCCCATCTTAGCGTCGAAATGTCGATCCGTCGATCCGACAGATCGACAACCAGGAGCCAGTCCGCCCGAGTAGCCATCCGTCGCGGGCCTCGCCCGACCGTTGACCCCGCCACCCACTCCACCCGAGCTCTGGCCGCGCCGGCGGCGAGCGTGCGTGGACGGCAGGTCGGCGCGAGGCTGCCCCTGGCTGTCGGCGCGGCTCGTTAGCCTTCGGGTCCATGGCGCTGCCACTGCCGACCTCCCTTTCCCCTACGAAGGTGACCGCGTTCAAGGACTGCGCCCTCGCGTTCCGGCTGGCCAACATCGACCGGGTCCCCGAGCCGACCTCGCTGGCGGCGACCCGCGGCACGATCGTGCACCGGGCGCTGCAGCTGCTGTTCCTGGAGGAGGAGCCCGAGGGCCGGACCCTCGACGCCGCCCTCGCCCGCCTCGAGCGGGCAGTCCCCGAGGTCCTCGGCGACGACGAGCACGCCGACCTGGTGCTCGACGGCGACGCCCGGGCGTCGCTGGTCGCGGAGGCCGAGACCCTCGTCCGCCACGACTTCGAGCTGGAGGACCCCCGTCGGGTGCGGGTGATCGGCACCGAGCTGCGCCTCTCGGTCGAGCTCGGCCGCCTGCGGCTCACCGGGATCATCGACCGCCTCGAGCTCGACGACGACGGCCGCCTGGTGGTGACCGACTACAAGACCGGCCGGGCACCCACCGACGGCCACGAGCAGTCCCGGCTGGCCGGGGTCCACTTCTACGCCCTGCTGTGCGAGGAGCTCCTCGGGGTCCGCCCGGCGCGCATCCAGCTGCTGCACCTGCGCGAGCCGGTCAGCATCTCCACCGTGCCGACCGGCCAGTCCCTGCTCGCCTGGCGCCGCCAGACCGCCGCGGTGTGGAGCGCGGTCGAGCGGGCGTGCGACGAGGAGGACTTCCGGCCCCGCCCGGGCCGGATGTGCGGCTACTGCGCGTTCCACGCCTACTGCCCTGCCGCCGGCGGCGACCTGGCCCGCCTGCCCGGGGTCGGGGCGGCGGCGTGAGCGGCCCGGCACCTCTCCCCTCCCCCGCGCCGGGCCCGGCAGCCTCCGCGCGGCCCGGCAGCGGCGTGCTGGCCGCCGTCGCCCGCTTCGACAAGGCGGCCGACTCCCTCGCCGCCCGCCACTTGCGGGGCCGGCGTTCGCTCGACCCGCTCATGTACCTGGCCAGCGCCCTCGGTGACCAAGGCGTGTTGTGGATGCTCCTGGCCGCCGGCCAGGCAGCTCGGCGGCGCGACCGCGACTGGAGGCGCCCCCTGGTGCGCGCCGTGGTGGGTCTCGGCGTCGAGTCGGCGGTGGTCAACGGCCCGGTCAAGTGGGTGTTCCGCCGGAGCCGACCCACCCACGACGGTCCCCGCCCGCTCTACCTGCGCACGCCGCGCAGCAGCTCCTTCCCGAGCGGGCACGCCAGCGCCGCGTTCTTCGGGGCGGCCCTCTTGCGCGACGACGACCCGTGGTGGCCGCTGTACTACCTGGCGGCGGTGGTGGTCGCCACCAGCCGGCTCCACGTGCGCATCCACCACGCCTCCGACGTGGTCGCCGGCGCGGTGGTGGGAGCCGCCCTGGGCGAGCTCGCCCGGGCGCTGGTGCCCCTCGACCCGGTGGGTCGGGCGCCGGCGCGCACCCCCGGAGCCACCGGCTCGTCCACCGGGCAGCCCCTCGACCCGCGTGGTGCCAACTCCGGCGGGGCCGGTGGCGCCGGCGTCTCCACGCACTGACCGGACGCCTGCGCCCGGTATGCCCGCGGGACGGGCGGCACGAGCGGGCCGGCAGGGGGGAATCCCCTGCGCCGGCGGCGGGTTGGACCGACCATGCCTACGTCGTTCGCCGTCACCTGGGACTACCGCTGCCCGTTCGCCCGCAACGTCCACGAGCACCTGGTCATCGCCCTCGAGGCCGGAGGACCCTGGGACGTGCAGTTCGTGGCGTTCTCGCTCGACCAGCCCCATGTAGAGGAGGGCCAGCCGGCGGTGTTCGACCAGCCGGACCGCTACCCCGGGCTGCTCGCCAACGAGGTGGGCATCGTCGTGCGGGACCGGATGCCCGAGCGGTTCCTGGCGACCCACCGGGCGCTGTTCGACGCCCGCCACCGCGACGGGGCGGACCTGCGCCGCCGCGAGGTGATCGCCCCGGTGCTCGAGTCCGCCGGCGTGGCGGCCGCCGATGTGTTCGCCGAGGTCGACGCCGGGTGGCCGCTGGAGGCGTTCCGCAAGGAGCACATGGGCGCGGTCGACGGCCACGAGGTGTTCGGCGTGCCGACTTTCGTCCTCGGCAACACCGCCACCTTCGTGCGCCTGATGGACCGCCCCGACGGCGATGCCACCAAGGCGGTCTCCACGATCGCCCGGATCGTCGAGCTGCTCACCGGCTGGCCGGAGCTCAACGAGCTCAAACAGACCCGCATCCCCAACTGACGCCCACCGGGCGGCGGGCGCCTGCCGGACCGCCCGGCGCGGCTGCTCGGGCGGTTGGGACAGCCCCCGAGGCCGTATGCTTCTCCCGTGGTTCGGCACGGCGGGGCCCGTCGCGGGACCGACCGGGGAGGCGATGCCGGCAAGGACCTCTGCGGCAGTAGTGACGACCGAGAAGGTCACGGCGGCCTGTCCGTGCTCGGGCTGGACCGCGGGGAGCCGATCCGGTGGCGACCGGTCGGCGGGGGCCGGTGGCGGCCGGGCAGCGTCAGCCACCGCGAACGCGACGGAAGCGTCGCGATCCACGACCAGACCGGCGCCACCCGCAGCGTGCCGGTGCAGGCGATCCGGGTCGCCCTGACCGGCCCCCGTGGTGGCCGGGAGTGGGAGCCGCTCACCGCCCGGGCCGGGCGCTCCGTGCAGCTCGCGCTCTTCGAGCAGAGCGGCCCGGCCCCCGCCCGGCAGCGTCCCCTCCGGGACCCCCGGGTCGCTCCCGGGAAGCTCGACGCCGCCAGCAGCCCCCGGCTACCGCTGCGGGGCTCGTGGGGCCAGCTGCTGTAGCGCGGCCCGCTGGTCGACGCCGGCGAAGGGGAGCAGGGCCAGCACCGGGGTGGTCACCCCGTTGTCGACGTAGCGCTGCACCTGGGCGCGGACCGACCCGGGCGAGCCGTGCAGGACCAAGGCGTCGACCACCTCGTCGGGGATCGCGGCGACCGCCGCCTTGCGGTCCCCGGCCGCCCACGCCTCTGCCATCGCGCGCAGCTGGTCGCCCCGGCCGAGCCAGTCGTGGAAGGCGGCGTACACCGGCACCGTGAGGTACGCGGCGACCAGTCTCCGGGCGTGCTCCCGGACTGCGGAGGTGTCCTCCGAGGGGCACACGAATATCCGGGCCACCACGTCCCGGCCCGGGCCCATCTCGCCGACCACCCGGGGGACGTCGTCGGCGGCGAGCCAGTTGATGATCGCGCCGTCGCCCTCCTGGCCGGCCAGGTGCAGCATGCCGGGGCGGAGGGCGGCGACGAGGATCGGGGGCACCTGTGCCGGCGGGCGGCCGAGCCGGAAGCCCCTCACCCGGAACGTCTCGTACTCCTCGTCGACCCGCTCGCCGGCGAGGGCGGCGCGCAGGAAGCGGACGACGTCGCGGGTGCGCTGGAGGGGCTTGTCGAACTCCACGTCGTTCCAGCGTCGGACGATCACCTCCGAGGAGGTACCGATCCCGAACGCGAAGCGTCCCGGCGCCGCCTCCGCCAGGGCGGCCACCGACTGGGCGATCAGCGCCGGTCCGCGGGTGTAGGCGGGGACGATCGCCGTGCCGAGCCGGAGCGACGGCGCCCAGGCGGCTGCCAGGGCCAGCGGGGTGAACGCGTCGGTGCCGTCCGCCTCCGACGACCAGACGTCGCTGTAGCCCAGCTCGGCGAGCTCCTCGAACCAGCTGCGGTGCTCGGCCAGCGTGACGCCGGCGAAGGGGACGGTGATGCCGTAGGCCACGCCCGGCGACGCTACCGGGGGAAACTCGCCTGCTGGACTGTTTCGCACCCAGACCCCGAGGTGACGGCTGGTGAAGAAGCCCAGCAGGCAAGCTCCTTCTCAGTAGCTCCCAGGCGGCCCCGGGCCCGGTGGCCCGCCGCCGGTAGGCTCCGGTCATGGGAGAGGACCCGCTTGGCGCGAGCCGCGCCGCCCGGAGCGGCGCGCGAGCGCCCGGCGTGGCAACCGCGGCGGTCGGCGACGGGTAGCCGGCGGCGGTGACCGCGCTCGCTGCCGCCCTCGGAAGGGAAGCCGACGCCCGGATGCTGATCGTCACCTGCGACGAGCTGGGCGTGACCCACTCCCACAACCTGGGGGTCTACGGCTCCCTGCGCCAGGGGATGGCGACCTCCGCCGGGCTGGTGGTGCCCGGACCCTGGGCTCGGGAGGCGGCCGCGCGCTACCGGGGAGAAGACGTCGGCGTCCACCTGACCTTGAACGCCGAGTACGACCTGCTCAGGTGGGGCCCGATCACCCACTGCCCCTCGCTGCTGGACGGCGACGGCGGCTTCCCCCGGACCCTCGAGGACCTCTGGGACCACGGGGACACCGAGGAGGTCAGGCGGGAGTGCCGGGCCCAGATCGAGCGAGCGGTCTACTGGGGTTTCGATGTCTCCCACCTGAGCGCCCACCTCGGTGCACTCGAGCTGCGCCCGGAGTTCTTCGACGTGGCCCTGGAGCTGGCCTGCGAGCTCCGCCTGCCGCTGCGCCTCCCGCCGGCGGCAGCGGAACGGGCGATCGGCTTCCGCTTCCGGGACCTCGCCACCGCCGAGGGGGTGCTGACCCCCGACGAGGTGATCCGCGTCCCCCGCAACCGCAGCGCCCGCCTCGCGGTCGAGGAGCAGCTCGCCGACCTCCCTCCCGGGGTTACCGAGCTCGTGCTCCGCCCTGCGGCCGACGGCCCCGACCTGCGCTCGGTGGCGCCGGACTGGCCCGCCCGGGTCGAGGACCATACCGTGGCCCACGAGAGCGACTCCCTCGGCCGCCTGGCCCGCCAGGGGGGGGTCACCCTCATCGGGTGGAGGGCTCTGCGAGACGCGCAGCGTCGCCTGCCACCGCGGCGCGAGCCGGCCTGAGCCGCGACGCCCGACGCCGATTTCAGGCCCATGTCGGCGCGACCTAGTCTGTGGGGGCTGGGCCGCCGGCCCGGCGCCCACCCGACCGGCGGCACGCCGCCGGTGCACCCCCTGGAGGAGCCGATGCCCAGCCGCCGACCGTCCGAGCCTCCGGCCCGGCCGACCAGCGGCCAGTCGCGCCCTGCGCGCCGGCTCCTGCGGCGGGTAGGGGTCGTTGCCGGGCTCCTCGCCGGCGCCACCATGCTCGGGGCGTGCAACCTCCCTTGGACCGCGCCGGAGAGCACGGTGCCCACCCCGACGACCAGCACCCCGGCCCTCGCCCCAGTGCCGGGTGGCGGCGGGTCGCTGGTGGTCGTCAACCCGCTGGCCTACCAGGTCCAGTCCCCCGGGAGGGACATCCCGGGGGTGAGCCACTCGCGAAGCTCGGGCGGCCGGAGCAACTAGAAGACCGGTCCGACCGCTACGAGCAGACCTGCGGGGCGAGCAGGGAGACGACCCGCTCCAGACGGGCGACCCGGCTGCCCTTGACCAGCACCGCGTCGCCGGCCTGCAGATCCCCCAGCGAGGCGACCAGGACCCCGGGTTCGAACGACCCCCCCGCGACCGGCTCGACGCCGTAGGCGCTGGTCCCCACCGCGAAGACCTCGATGCCGAGCTCGCCGGCGAGGGACCCCACGGCCCGGTGCTCGGCCGGGCCCTCCGCGCCCAGCTCGGCCATCTCGCCGAGGATCGCCAGGCGACGGCGGGCGGGCAGCGAGGCGAGCGCGTGCAGGGCCGCGGCCATCGACGCCGGGTTGGCGTTGTAGGCGTCGTTGAGGATGCTCACCCCGGCGGGCGTGCGGATCAGCTCCATCCGCCACCGGGACAGCGACCCGCGCTCGATGCCGTCCACTGCGGCTCCGAGGGGGGTCCCGCAGACGAGGGCCGCAGCGAGTGCCGCGAGGGCGTTTTGGACCTGGTGCAAGCCGCGCGCCGCGAGGGCCACCTCGGCGCTCCCCCACGCCGAGTCGAGCCGGAAGCGCGCTCTGAGGTCCTCGCCGACTACGACGTCCCGGGCGGCGACCTCCGCCGCCGGGTCCCCACCGGCGGAGTAGCCGACCACCCGCGCCTCTGTCCGGCGGGCCATCGCGGCCACCCGCGGGTCGTCGGCGTTGAGCACCGCGGTCCCGTCCGCCGGGAGGGACTCGGGCAGCTCCGACTTGGCCCGCTGCACCCCTTCGATCGAGCCGAGCAGCTCGGTGTGCACCCCCCGCACCGCGGTCACGACCCCCACCGTGGGTCGTGCGATGTCGCAGAGCAGGGCGATGTGGCCGAACCCACGCGCCCCCATCTCGACAACCGCCACCTGGGTGTCACCGGTGGCGTTGGCGAGCGTCAGCGGCACCCCGAGCTCGTTGTTGAACGACTGCTCGCTCGCCGTCACCCTCCAGTGCCCGCCGAGGGCGGCGGCCAGCAGGTCCTTGGTGGAGGTCTTGCCGACCGACCCGGTG
This sequence comes from Actinomycetes bacterium, assembly GCA_021846485.1. Lineage (GTDB taxonomy): Bacteria > Actinomycetota > Acidimicrobiia > Acidimicrobiales > Palsa-688 > JAKAQB01. The sequence continues at coordinate 23 of JAJZWW010000187.1, read as the reverse complement.
ATCCCCACCACCGGACCGCCCAG
>JAJZWW010000186.1 GCA_021846485.1 Actinomycetes bacterium | reverse complement strand
CCCGAGGTGTCGCCGTGGCTGGCAGCTGGCTCACGGCCTGGGCCGAGGTCGGCTCAGCCAGCTGACGTTCGCTGCAGAACTGCCTATTGACATAGGAGCTTCAGAGCCACCGAGTGGCCGTGACCCGCGCTCGAGAAGGTACTGAGAAGAACTTGCCTGCTGGACTTCTTCACCAGCCCTCACCTCGAGGCTTGGGTGCGAAGCAGCCCAGCGGGCAAGTTTCTCCTCGGTGGTTTTGCTACACCTGCTCAGCGGGATGGGGGCGCGGCCGCAGATCGCTTCTCGGCGCGCACCCAGGCCAGGTCCGCTGCGTCCTGGTCGCGCAGGCGGCGCTCCCGGTCCCACAGCTCGGCGGTCTTGGTCAACACGAGGGTGTAGGGCCGGCCGGTGCGCCTGGTGCGGTGCTCGACGGGGAGCTCGGCCCGGTCGATGCGGGAGTGCACGTGGGCCCGTTTCTGCTGGGCGAGCGGCCACTCGAGCGCGCCGCGGTCCGGGTCGGCGAGGAAGGCGGCGAGTGGGACGCACAGCTCGCAGCGGCAGGTGGGCGGGAGCAGGATCGACCAGTCGTCCTCCGAGCGCAGCGGCTGGGCGAGCTGTCTCTCCAGAGAGCGGATGCCGGCTTCAGCCACACCGTCCAGGCCGGTTGCCGCCCACCGGGCGGGAGGGGTCCACCGGAGTACCGCGAGGGCGAGGGTGAGGCGGTCCCGGTCGTCTCCCTGCGGCGGAGCGGACCGAGGCCTGCCACCACCCGGGTCCGGGCCGACCAGGATCTCGGTAGTCTCGGCCAGGACGCTGGCGGCCCCCACTGCGGCTGCCACGTCGAGCACCGCCCCGAGGGTCGCCCGAGAGCGCCCAGGTCTCGGGCCCGCCGGCCCGGCGCCTGCGACTCGGAGGAGCGGCGGACCTGTTCCCGCAGCCACTCCCAGGCGTCCTCGGCGAGCACGGCTGCGGCCGCCCGTCCGGCGTCCCCGTGCTTCCCGAGGGCCGAGCCCAGCCGCTCCAGCCACCCGGCCCTGTCGGGGCCACCCGGGGCGGCCGGATCGAAGAAGTTGGTCCTGCCGCGCGACGACCATCCGCCGACGAGGTTGGCGAACCATGGTCGGCCGTAGCTCTCGACCAGCGCCGCGAGGTGACGGGCATGGCCGGGGGCCAGCGCCCCCGCGCCGAACGGGGCGAGCAGCGTGGCTGCCGCCGCCGGGTCGCCCAGGCCGGCGGCGACCCGGAGAGCCTTGCCGAGCAGGCTGGCCTCCTTGGAGCGCCGGGCCTTGGCGGCCTGCCCGGCGGGGACGTCGCCGAGCGTGTGGTGCACCACGCGCTGCACGGTCTGGTCCCACCGCGACCCGAGGGCGTCCACCGCCTCCCGGGCTGCGGTCAGCTCGCCCCGGCGGACCAGGGCGGCGAGGGTGTCGAGAGCCGAGGACGGCGACATCTCCGCCCGCACCGCGAAGTCCTGGGCGGCAGGCCAGACGACCACCGCTCCGCGGTGGTACCAGCGGTCGAGGGTGTTGCCCCAGTTGCCCATGTAGCCCTCGTACTCGGAGCGGTAGGGGTCCAGGTCGCTGGTCGGGCTGGCGGCGCAGACCTCGTCGTCACCGACGGGCAGCGAGATGATCTCCTCGGCCACCCCCCGGCGAGGGTCGAGCCAGCGCTCGAGGCTGACCGACTCCTCGATCAGCTCGGTCAGGTCGTAGTCGCCCGCGCTGGCACCACCGTCGCCGTCCCAGTCCTCGTCCGCGGCGTCGCCCCAGCCGGAGTAGCGCCAGGGTCGCCCGAGCGGCTCGCTCTCGTAGGCGCTCCAGGTCTCCTGGATGTCCGCGAGCCCGAGGACCGCCTCGCATCCGGCTCGCTCCGCCCCCGCGCGCAGGAGGGCGGCCGAGGCGATGTCGTGGGCCTTCAGGTGCGACCAGGACAGCCCCCGGGAGGTGTACTCATGGTCGAGGAGGTAGACCAGCCGGTGGGGTCCTGCAGGGTCGGCGAAGTGCCGCTCGACCAGCCGTCGCACGTGTTCGGCACCCTCCTCCGCCACCGGCGCGGTGGTGGGGTCTCCGCCGAGCAGCAGGTCGTAGGTGAGCGCCACCCGGTGGCCTGAGCGGACCGGCTTGATCTCGTGACGGCAGTCACTGTAGAAGGCGACGAGAGAGAGCTTGCTCTTCGATCCCCGATAGGTGGTGACCTTCCCTCGTTGCTCCACCTCGAGCGCTCCCCCGGTGAAGCTCGACGGCAGGGTGACGACCAGGGACCCGACCATCGCGTCGTCGATCTCGGAGTCCTGATGGCGCAGGAAGAACTGCCCGGGCGCGTACACGAGCATCGAGTGCATCTCGGCCCGCAGCTCGCAGCCGTCCGGGAGGCCGAGGTCCCGGCGGAGGTGCTCGAGCGCCGGCACCAGCGTCCGGTTCCACCTCCGCCGGTCGATCCGTACCCTGGTCTTCGGGACCTCCCACGTGTCGCGCACCGCCGGGTCGACCAGGGTGCTCGTCCCCTTCCCGTAGGGGGCGCGGCGCCCCATGGCGCAGAGCTGGCGGGCCTGGTCCTCGGGTACCGGCAGCTGCAAGCGGCCGAGACCGCGCACCTCGACGACCAGGTCGTCAACCGGCGCCACGAGCGCGGCGCTGGGCGAGGCGCCGTCCCCGGCGCCGAGCAGTTCCGCGAGGGCTCGTCGTGCGTCGTCGGCCACGCCGGAGATCATCGCAGGCCCGCCCGGCGGCCGTCGGAGGAGCACTTCCCACCAGGGGTGGCGGGCGCCCGGCGGTCGACTCCGGGATCCTCGCCGCGGGGGGCCGCGGTGACCGTCGCACCCGGTTGGTAGCGTTCGGGGAGGTATCGGCCCGGGCGGGCCCTGGCGTGGTGGTCGCGGTCGGCGACGGTGGCTGGCGCGGGTCCGGGGAGGTCTGGGCGTGGCGATGTCGGTGTTGGGGGTGGAGGAGGCGGCCGGCTCCGAGCTGGGCTCGTGGCTGGTGCAGCAGGCAAGCGGGGTGAGCAGCTGGGAGGCGGGGTGGTTGGAGGCGCTGGTCTGCTTCGACCGCGCCAGGCAGTGGGCCGCCGACGGGGCCCTGTCCTGTGCCGACTGGCTGATCGGCCGAGTGCGCTTGGCCCGCTCCACGGCCTTCGAGAAGCTCCGCGTCGCCCACGAGACTCGCCCGCCGCCCCGTGGTCGTAGCCGCGTTCGCAGCCGGCGAGATCAGCTACTGCGCGCTGCGGGAGACCACCCGGGCCGTCGGCGCCGACCCCGGCATCGACGCGGTGCTGGTCGATCTGGCCCGCACCGCCACGGTCCTGGAGGTACGCCGCGCGGTGCGCCGCGTCCTCTTGCTCGCCGAGCAGGACCGCGAACCGGTCGGCCACCACACGGGCCGGGGGGTGCGCATCGTCGCCAACGGCGACGGCACCACCCGCGTCCACGCCGTGCTGAGCGACCTGGAAGCCGCCGAGCTGGCCGCCGCCCTCGACGCCCGGATGGACGACACCAAAGACACTGAGCAAGGCGAACAGTCCACACGTGTAGACCAGCCTCCCGCCGCCCTCGGCGACTGGGAAGACGCCTCCTGGCAGCAGCGCCGCGCCGACGCCTTGATGGACGTGGTCCGCCGCCACACCACCCGCTCGACCGGCGCCGACCGCTACCTCGTCCACGTCGTGATCGGCGCGTCGGGCGCCGGGATCCTCGGCGGCGAGCCCCTCGACCCGGCCACCACCGCCCGGCTCCGCTGCGACTGCTCGACGGTCACCCACTGGGCGAGCGAGACCGGCGAACCGCTGCACCTCGGGAGGAGGCAACGCACCTGGAGCCTCGCCCAACGACGCGCCATCGCCGTGCGCGACGGGGGGCGCTGCCGCTTCCCCAACTGCCAGCGCACCCACCTGGACGTCCACCACATCCTGCCCTGGGAGCGCGGCGGACCGACCGACGTCGCCAACGGCGTCCTGCTCTGCCCCCAACACCACACCATGGTCCACGAGGGCTGGAGCATCACCGGCGACGTCAACCGCACCCTCGTCTTCCGTCGCCCCCGCAGCCTCTGACCGGGGGTGTCAGCGGAGCGCGCCGAGCGCGGCGGTGGCGATCTGCTCGGGGAGCCAGCCGAGGTGCCCGTAGATCTCCTCGATCGAGCCGGACTGGCCGAACTCGTCGAAGCCGATCGCCACCGTCGAGGCCCCGACGGGGCCGCCCAGCCAGGCCAGGGCGTGGCTCGCGGCATCGTGGACGGTCACCACCGGCGCCCCGCCGCCGGCTCCGTCCAACAGCCTCCCCAGGGTGGTCGCCGCGACGTCGGGGGTTCGTGCCGAGGCGGCGGTGGCGCGCAGCTCGTGCTGCCAGGAGCGGTAGAGGCGGTCGGCGCTGGTCACGTCGATCACCGGTGCCGCCACTCCCTCGCCGGCGAGCAGCTCCGAGGCGGCGAGCACCTCGGGCAGCACCGCCCCCGAGCCCACGAGCCTCACGACGGGGGCGTCGGAGCCGAGGTCGTCGGGGGCGGGACGGAGGAGGTAGCCGCCGGCGAGCACCGCGGCGCGCAGTGCCTCCTCGCCCAGCCGGTGGAGGGCGGTCTCGAAGGGGGTCTGGTCGACCGGGCGGGTGGTGAGCCGCAGGTAGAGCGAGTCCCCGTCGGGTGCGGTGAGGCGGTCCAGGCCGTCGCAGAGCAGCCAGTCGAGGGCCCGGGCGTAGGCCGGCTCGGCGAAGGTCACCCCGGGCAGCTCGAGGCCGATCGACGCGGTGATCCCCGACTGGTGGGCGCCGCCCTCGGGGGCGAGGGTCGCGCCCGAAGGGGTCCCGACGACCACGAACCGGCTGGCGTTGTAGGCCCCGTAGACCAGCGCGTCGAGGCCCCGGCAGACGAACGGGTCGTACACGGTGCCGATCGGCAGCAGCACCTCCCCGTGGTGCTCGTGGGCCAGGCCGAGCTGGGCGAGCATCCCGAAGAGGTTCATCTCCGAGATCCCGAGCTCGATGTGCTGGCCCCGGGGCGACTCCCGCCAACGCAGCAGCTGGCCCTCGCCGAACCAGTCCGGGGCGGCCTCCGCCCGGAACACCCCCACCTTGTTGATCCAACCCCCGAGGTTGGTCGACACCGACACGTCGGGGGAGAGGGTGACCACCCGACGGGCAAGCTCCTCGTGACGGGCGAGCGAGGTGAGCAGCCGGCCGAACGCCTCCTGGGTCGACACGCTGGCCGGCGGGCGTCCTCCGACGGCGGCCGGGACCTGCAGGCGGGGCCGGGGTGGCGGCGGGCGGTTGTTGAGCCGTTCGCCGACCGCAGCGCACCACCGTCCGGGACCCGACGCCGGGTCGAAGTGGTCCCACTCGGTGTCGGGGGTGAGCCCGTTGCGGGCCCGCAGCTCGTCGATCTGGGCGGTGCTCAGCAGGGCGGAGTGGTTGAGCGGGTCGCCGGCGATCGGCAGGCCCCAACCCTTCAGGGTGTAGGCGAAGACCACGCTCGGCCGGCCGGTCTCGGCGTCACAGGCCGCCCAGGCCTCGGCGAGGACCGCGTGGTCGTGACCCCCGAGGTCGGTGACCAGCCCCCACAGCCCGGCGTCGTCCACGTCGACGAGCGCCGCTTTCACCGCCGGGTCGGCTCCGGCGAGCAGCCGGGTGCGGACCTCGCCTCGTGGCGCGGCGACGATGCTCTGGTACTCCTCGTTGGACATCTCGTCGAGCCTGCGGCGCAGGGCTTCGCCGCCCTCGGTGGCGAAGCGCGCCTCGATGTGGCGTCCCCACTTGGCCTCGGTGACGTGCCAGCCGGAGGCGGCGAACATCGCCTCCAAGCGGCGCACCTTCATCTCCGGGACGACCCGGTCGAGGCTCTGGCGGTTGAGGTCCACGACCCAGGTCACCTGCCCGAGCCCTTGGAGGGCGGGGTCGGCGATGGCCTCCCAGACGTTGCCCTCGTCGAGCTCGGCGTCGCCGACCAGGGCGATGAAGCGCCCTGCCGGGCCCAACTCGAAGCGGCTCTGCAGGTAGCGGTGGGTGGCGGCGGCGAAGAGCGGGGCGACGGCGCCGTGGCCGACCGAGCCGGTGGAGAAGTCGGCGACGTCGGGGTCCTTGGTGCGGCTCGGGTAGGCCTGCAGCCCGCCGAACGCCCGCAGCCGGGTCAGCCAGGTCCGGTCGATCTCGCCGGTCAGGTACTTGATCGCGTGGTACACGGGCGAGGCGTGCGGCTTGACCGCCACCTTGTCCTCCCGGCCCAGCAGATCGAACCACAGCGACGTCATGATCCCGACCATCGAGGCGCTCGACGCCTGGTGGCCGCCGACCTGGATGCCGCCGGCGTCGGGCCGGTCGTGGTTGGCGGCGTCGACGATCCGCATGGCCAGCCAGTGCACCCGGGCAGCAATGGCGTCGAGGACCTCGGCGCTCGTCCTCGCACCCTCGGTCCGGTTCCCGTCCACCATTCGATCTCCCGTCCGGCTCGGCTCCCGCGCGGCCATGCTACGGGACCTCCTGCAGACCTACAGCCGCGGGAGGTAGCGTCGTTCGTGGAGGCCTCGTGGGAGGAGCCCCTTACCGGTACCGCGGCGCACCACCACCTGTGACCGACGTCGATCGCTTCGCCATCATCCTCCTCGCGAG
>JAJZWW010000185.1 GCA_021846485.1 Actinomycetes bacterium | reverse complement strand
TCTACCTGTTCGTGTACCCGGGGAGCTCGACCGAGTCGTTCAGCCGCGTCGCCCGGCGCCTGCTGCCGGCGGGGATCCTGCGACGCCGGATGCTCGCCCGGAGCCGCCGCCAGCTCGCAGAGGAGCACGACAAGCACGCCGGGAGATGCCGCCACGACCTCACCGCCCGCCTCGACGCGGCGCGCCGACGCTTCGGCGACGCCCTGACCGCCGAGGTGGACACGACGATCACCACGATCCTACGCGCGGCCGGCCGGACCGAGGAGCTGCGCACGCTCACCGACGCAGAGCTCGAGGCGCGCCGCGACGCCGAGGAGCGCCTCGAGGCTGCGATCGACGCCGCCGTCGCCCTGAGCGGCGACCTCCCCACCCGATGAGCCCTGACCCGATGAGCTTCGTGAGCCTGCTCGATCCCTTCGCCGAGGGTCCACCCCCGAGCGGCGCCGACGACCCCGACTGCTTCGGCGACCTCCACCTCGACGCCGTCGTCGACGGCCTGGTAGCCGGCAGGGAGGGCTACGAGCTGCGCGGCTGGTTCCAGCAGCCGCCCACGGACGAGGCGACGCTCCGGTACCGCCACGCGGTGATGGCCGACCTGCAGCGCCCCGAGGTCGCCGGCTCCGTGCGCAGCTTCTCCCGGGCGATGCGCGGCGTCCGGGAGGACCTGGCCCGCAGCCGCTCCATCCGCCACCGGCCCCAGAGCCGCCGCTTCGCGCTCGACGCCCTCTCGGGCTACGCCGAGGCGGTCGTCGGGTTCTCGGAGCGGCTCGCCGGGGCGGAGCTGCGCTCCGAGGGGCTCTCGGGCTTCGCCGGCCACCTGGCCGCCTACGTGGCCGACCCCGGATTCGTCGCCATGACGGCCGAAGCCGACCGCCTCGAGGGCCAGATCGGCGCGATCCGCTACCGCCTGACCCTCCAGGGCAACAAGATCCGCGTCGAGCGGGACGAGGACCGGGCCGACTACGCCGCGGAGGTCGCCGCCTGCTTCGAGCGCTTCCGGGTCGGGGAGGTGACCCGGCGGCATCCGTCCTACGCGGGCCGCAACGAGCTGGACCACGTACAGGCCCAGGTCCTCGACGCCGTGTGCCGCCTCTTCCCCGAGGTCTTCGGCGACCTCGACCGGCTGGCAGAGCGCTACGAGGACTTCGTCGCAGCCCCCGTCTCCCGCTTCGAGCGCGAGGTGCAGGTCTACCTCTGCTACCTGGAGCGCATGGAGGCGCTCGGCGCGCACGGACTCGCCTTCTGCTTCCCCGAGCTGGTGGACGAGGGGGGCGAGGAGCACGCCACCGACACCTTCGACCTGGCTCTGGCCCTCGGCGGACGCGAGGAGGCGATCGTCGTCAACTCGTTCCGGCTCTCGGGCCCCGAGCGGATCCTCGTGGTGTCCGGGCCCAACCAGGGAGGCAAGACCACCTTCGCCCGCACCTTCGGGCAGTTGCACCACCTCGCCTCCATCGGACTTCCGGTGCCCGGCACGAGCGTGCAGCTGGTCCGCTCCGACGCGGTCTACAGCCACTTCGAGCGCGAGGAGCTGATGGTCGACCTGCGCGGCAAGCTCCAGGACGACCTCGAGCGGGCCCACGCCATCCTCGACGCGGCGACCGCCCGCAGCGCGCTCGTGCTCAACGAGCTGTTCGCCTCAACGACCCTCGACGACGCCCGCCTGCTCGGGAGGCGGATCCTCGCCCAGGTCGGCCAGCTCGGGGCCGTAGCGGTGTACGTCACCTTCGTGGAGGAGCTGGCCACCCTCGACGAGCGCACGGTCAGTATGGTCGCCGGAGTGGACCCGACCGAGCCCTCCCGGAGGACGTTCCGGATCGAGCGTCGAGCCCCCGACGGGCGGGCCTACGCCCAGTCGATCGCCGAGCGCTACGGGCTCGGCTACGACACGCTGCGCGCCCGGCTTCGCGCATGAGGGTCCGGCTGCTGGACCCCGACCTCGACGTAGACCTCGACGAGGAAGCCCCCGACCACGCCGCCGACGTGGTGGCGGACCTCGGCATCGCCACCCTCGTCGAGGAGATGGCCGGCGGCGACCGCCTGGTCGCCGACATCTCCCTGGCAGTGCTGGTCCGCAGCGCCGGCACCCGCACGGTCCGCTACCGCCAGGCGGTCCTCGCCGACTTCCTCCGTAGCCCGACGCTGGCCGAAGAGCTCGCCGAGGTGGGGGCCGAGGCGCTCGCCAAGGAGCGTGCCGAGCGCTACGGCATCCTCGGCCGCGGCCCGGCGTCGGTGCTCGGACGCTCCGTGCGGCTGCTCGGCGCGCTGCTCGACTCCCTGCGCGACCTGCGCTCCGTGGCTGAGCGACATGCCGGAGCGGCCCGGTCCGAGGGCCTCCGGTCGCTGCTCGAGACGATCCGTGCCGAGCTCGCCGACGGCTACCTGGGAGAGGTCTCCGAGCACCTGCGCCGCCTGGAGCTCGCCGAGGGGGTCACCGTCGGGCTGCGATCGGGGCCGGGCGGGGCCGGCGTCGACCCCGTCTTGCACCGGCCCCCGGAGCGCAAGTCGGGCCTGCGCGACCGCATCCCGGGCCGGGGCGGCGCCCACTACACCGTCACCGTCGCCGACCGCGACGAAGCCGGAGGGCGGATCCTCGGCGAGATCCGGGACCGCAGCCTCGCCGAGGTCGCCGAGATCACCCGCGAGGCCGTCGAGCACCTCCTCGGCTTCTTCGCCCGGCTGCGCAACGAGGTCACCTTCTACCTGGGTTGCATCCGCCTCGAGGCCCGCCTGCGCGACATCGGCCAGCCGGTGGTCCTGCCCGACGCCCGAGGCGCCGAAGAACTGGCGCTGTCCGCCGAGGGGCTCTACGACATCTCCCTCGCCCTGCACCTCGACCGACCGGTGGTCGGCAACGACCTGGACGCCGACGGCGTCTCGCTGGTAGTCGTCACCGGCGCCAACCAGGGGGGCAAGTCGACTTTCCTTCGCAGCGTCGGCACCGCCATGGCGATGGCCGGCGCGGGGATGTTCGTCGGGGCCCGCTCGTGCCGGGTCAGCATCCCCGCCGCGGTGCTCACCCACTACCGCCGGGAGGAGGAAGCCGGCCTCGAGCACGGCAAGTTCGACGAGGAGCTCGCCCGGATGTCCGCTCTCGTCGACCGGCTCCGCCCCGGTGCGATCCTCCTCTCCAACGAGTCCTTCGCGGCGACCAACGAACGAGAGGGCTCCGAGATCGCCCAGCAGGTGCTGCGCGCCCTGGTCGACTCCGGTGTCCGGGTCGTCGCGGTCACCCACCTGGTCGAGCTCGCCCGGCGCCTCTGCCAGACGGAGGACCCCGCCACCTTGTCGCTGCGCGCCGAGCGCCTCGACGACGGCACCCGGACGTTCCGCCTCGTCGAGGCACCCCCGCTGCCCACCAGCTTCGGCGAGGACCTCTGGGGTCGAGTCTTCGGCCCCGCGGATACTGCCGCCGGCCCGGAGATCGCGGCCACCACACCCACAGGAGGACACCCATGACCAAAGAGCGATCCGACGCCCCCGGAGCCCGGCGGTGAGCGCCGGCGCCGACCCGGTCGAGGTCGTCATCGAGATCCCCAAGGGATCCCGCAACAAATACGAGTACGACCACGACAGGCACGTGATCTTCCTCGACCGCCGGCTGTTCTCGGCCACCACCTACCCCGCCGACTACGGCTTCGTCCCTGACACCCTCGCCGAGGACGGCGACCCCCTCGACGTCCTTGTCGTCGTCGAGGAGCCCACCTTCCCCGGATGCCACCTGTGGGCCCGACCGGTCGGGTTGTTCCTCATGGCCGACGAGCACGGCCCCGACGCCAAGGTCATCGCCGTGCCTGCCCGCGACCCCCGCCTGGCCCAGGTCAGGGACGTCTCCGATCTCACCCCCGGCCTGCCGGAGGAGATCGCCCACTTCTTCGACGTCTACAAGGACCTCGAGCCGGACAAGGTCACCGCGGTCGAGGGGTTTGCCGGCGTCGACGCCGCCCTGGCCGAGCTCGCCGCCGCACGGGATCGCTACCGGGCGCACTCCGGGGGTTGAGGGCCGGCGGGGCGCTCCGGGGCCGCGGGGCGCTCCGGGTCGGCAGGGCGTTGAGCGCCGGCGGGCCGGGAGGACCGAGCCCGAGAGGCCGCTGACCACGACTCACCCACCACCCACTCCGGGGCGCGCATCCACGAGTCGGCCTCCTCACCTCGAGGCTCGGCTCGCCGGTCGTGGGCCCGCTTGGCCACCAGCTCACCGAGCTGGCTTCGAAGGCGCCCTGCCCGCCGCGTCCAGGCGTCCACCAGCGCCCGTCTCTCGGCGGGATCCCTCGCCCGCTCCAGCGCCACGAGGCAGTGAGGGAGGCACAGACCCCGCTCCGGGTCCGCCACGAGCCGGCGCAGATGGTCGCCCGAGCCCAATAGGAGATCCGCATAGCCGTCGACGATGACCCTCTGCGCCTCGCACGCCGGGCACGCCGGTGCCCGGCGTGCCCGGCCGCGACGCCCGCGTCGAGCCACCCAGACGCCGATGCTGCCTACTGAGGAGGAACTTGCCTGCTGGGCTCCTTCACCAGCCCTCACATCTCGGGGTTTGGGTGCGGACACTGTCCAGCGGGCAAGTTTCTCCTCGGTACCGGCCTCGCCCAGCCTCCCGGCCGCGACGTCGAGGAGGAGCTCACAGACCAGGGCCATGCCCATGGGGTCGTCCTCGTCGGCGGCCACCTCGACGCCGAGCAGCAGGTGCTCACGGCACAGTCCTCCGGCACGTGCCAACTCCCGCCTGACCCGGCGGTCGGTGATGTCGGTGGCCATCAGGCTGCGCAGGTACCCGCGACTGTGGCGACCCGCCGCGTGGCACATCGGGCAGCCCGGGGCGGCCAGGTCCTCGACCAGGTCGAACTCCAGCAGGTAGCTCACCGTCGGGACCCACCACACCGGGTGCGGGGCCACTCCGCCCCCGGCGGGGCGAGTAGAGCCCGGGCGGTCCCTAGCGGCCGATCCTGGTCGTCTCGGGTCCGAGCAGGTCGAGCAGCCGGCTGCACGGCCACCTGGCCCGCCGCCTCTCGGTGCTCGCCGGGTCCTCCTCCAGGCTGGAGCGGTAGTCGTCGGGCTCGGCCCAACGTGGGCACGCCCGGGCCAACGGGCAGGCGCTCCGGCCGCCGCGCCCTCTCGGAGCGCACTCCGGGCTCGGACCGCTGCGAAACGCCGACAGCGCCCGCCACAACAACAGCACCTCGTCCTCCGAGACCCGGCCCATCCTCGTCCTCCTGCCGTCCCGGTTGCCGGCGCTTCCTGCCGGTGCCGCCCGGAGCCTCCGACCACCGCCGCCACAGGCTCCCCTCCCGTCCACCGGAGCTGCGCTCCGCCAACACCCTCCCGCAACAACGCCGCGTCCCTCGGGCCCCGACCCGCAAGGACCTCGCAGACCACCCGGCCGGGGTCATCAGCTCCGGGCCCGGGCCGGGGTGAGCAGGGCCGTGCCGGCCGAGACGGCCAGCGCGAGGAGCATCCAGGCGGCGGCATAGGCGAAGCCGGCCCTCGCAGAGACAGTGGTGATGAGGATCCCGACGACGGCGGTGGAGGCGAAGTCGCCGCCCGCCTGGATGGCGCCGAGGGCGCCGAAGCCGCTGCCCCGCAGCTCGTCGGGCAGGAGCTGGGCGACCAAGGTCGACTCGGCGGTCTCGGACAGGCCGATGCCGCTGCCGGCGAGGGCGAAGGCGATGAGCAGGCCCCACCAGGTGTGCGGGCCGAAGGCGAAGCCGGAGTAGGCGAGCACGTAGAGCGCGGCCCCGGTGGCGAAGACCACCCGGGGGTTGGCCCGGTCGATCCAGTGCCCGCCACCGAGCGCGACCACCGAGGCGAAGGCGTTGTGCCCGGCGTAGACGAGGATGGCGAGCGACGCGGCCGCGGTGTAGCTGCGGGACCCGCCGGCGAGGAGGTCCGTGGAGCGCAGGATGAGCAGGGTGGTGGCGACGTTGCCGAGCTCGAAGGCGACGATCGGCGCGAGCGGCCGCAGCAGGCCGGCGTCGGCCAGGGCCCGCAGGTGCAGGCGCGCCCGGCGGGCCGGCCCGTTGCCGGCACGGCTGGCACTGCGGGCGTGGCGGGCGGCGACGCCGATCGCCAAGGCGGCGGCCACCCCGGGTACGAAGGCGAAGTAGATCGCGGCGCGGACCCCGACCCACGACACCAGGCCGGCGGCGAGCAGGGGCCCGACGACCGCCCCCAGGTTGTCCCCGGCGCGCTCCAGGCCGTAGGCCCGCCCGTAGCCGCCCTCCCGGGCGAGCGAGGCGAGCAGGGAGTCGCGCGCCGGCGAGCGCACCCCCCGCGCCGCCCAGGCGACGGCCCGCAGCACCCCGACCTGCCAGACGGCGCCGGCCAGGCCGATCGCGCCGGTAGCGGCCGCGGTGCCGAGGTAGCCGCTCGTCGCGAGCCGCCGGCGGCGAGCGGGGTCGTCGGCCCACGGGCCGGCCAGCAGCTTCATGAGCCCGGTCAGGGCGTCGGAGAACCCTTCGATCAGCCCGAGAGCCGCGGCCGTGCCGTGGAGCACGCTCGTGACGAAGCTCGGGAGGACGGCGGTGGCGATCTCGTGGCCGGAGTCGGAGAAGAAGCTCGTCAGCCCGACGCTGGCGACGCCGGCGGACAACCACGACTGGCGCTGCGCCGGCGGCGGCT
>JAJZWW010000184.1 GCA_021846485.1 Actinomycetes bacterium | reverse complement strand
GTCAGGGATATTGCGTCCGGATGTAACCTTGATTAACAGTAGGACAAAGACAGAGGAACGTCTGCACACTCTCGAAGTGCTCAAGGGTAAGGAGACAGAGCCAGTACCTGAAGCACAAGCCGGTGACCTAATTGCCGTCCCCAAGCTAGCGGATGTGTATACCGGCGATACTCTGGCTCCTAAGGGAAGTCCGGTCAAGATAGAACTGGCTCCCCTCGAGCCCCCCGTACTTTCCATGGCTATTAAACCCAAGGCCAAGGCGGACGAGGACAAGTTGATGGCTGCACTGCACAAGTTGCAAGAGGAGGACCCTGCTCTGCAGGTGGCTCGGATAGACGAGACTCATCAAACTTTGATCATGGGTACAGGCGATGCCCATCTGACAGTCACCTGTGAGCGCCTCCAGCGCAAGTTCGGTGTCGAGGTGGAGACTGAACCGGTTCTAGTTCCCTATCGAGAGACCATAACCAAACAGGCAGAGGCGGAGGGTAAGTACAAAAAGCAAACAGGAGGTCATGGCCAGTTCGGAGTGGCTAATCTCCGCATAGCCCCTTTGGCCAGAGGTGAAGGCTTCAGATTCGTGGACGAAATCGTTGGAGGGGCTATCCCTAGACAGTTCATTCCTGCTGTCGAGAAGGGAGTGATCGAAGCGATGGAATCAGGAGGGGTGTACGGCTACCCGGTGGTGGATGTAGAGGTTACCTGTTATGACGGTAAGTACCATCCCGTCGACTCCTCGGAGATGAGCTTCAAGATGGCCGGGGCGCTCGCCCTGCGCGAGGCGCTGGCCAAGGCCTCCCCGGTGATCCTCGAGCCGATCTCGCTGCTCGAGGTGGAAGTACCCGCCGAGATGCAGGGCGACGTCATCGGGGACCTCAACTCCCGCCGCGGCCGGGTGCAGGGCACCGACACCCTGGAGGGCGGCGAGCAGCTGGTCGCCGCCTTCGTGCCGACCGCGGAGCTGGCCCGCTACGCCGTCGACCTGCGCTCCATCACCGGTGGCGCGGGCCGCTTCCGGGGGCGCCCCGACCACTACGACCCGCTACCGCCGCACCTCCACGAGAAGGTGGTCGCCGACCCGGAGCGGGACAAGGTCGGGGTCTAGCTCACGATCGGGGAAGGTTCCCGGAGGGGTCGGGCGCCGGTCACGCGGCTCCTCCGATCTACGATGCTCCCCCATGCGCATCGTCACCGGACGGCGGGTAGTGGTGACCGGGATGGGGGTCATCTCCCCGCTGGGGCACACTGCGGACTCCACGTGGGACGGCCTGGTCGCCGGCCGCTCGGGCGTGGCGGAGGCCGACGGCTTCGAGATCGCCGACCTGCCGGTGCGCATCGCCGCCCAGGTGCGCGACTTCGACCCGGTGGCGGTGTTCGGCAAGCGGCAGGCCCGGCACCTCGACCGGGTGGTGCAGCTGGCCCTCGTGGCCACCCGGGAGGCGCTCGAGAGCTCCAAGCTCGACGTGTCCGCCGACCCCCACCGCGTCGGGGTGGTGTACGGCACCGGCATCGGGGGCCTGCACTCGTTCGAGGAGGGGCACCGCACCCTGCTCGGGCGCGGACCGGAGTGGATCAACCCGTACCTCCTGCCGATGATGATCCCCAACATGGCCGCCGGCCGGATCGCCATGGAGTGGGGCATCCGCGGGCCGAGCTCGTGCACCGTCACCGCCTGCTCGGCGTCGGCCCAGGCGATCGGTGAGGCGTCCGACCTCATCCGCCTCGGGAGGGCCGACGCGGTGGTCTGCGGGGGCTCGGAGGCGTCGGTGACCCGCCTCGGCCTCGCTGGGTTCGCGGCCATGAAGGCCCTTTCGACCCGCAACCACGACCCGGGCCGGGCGTCGCGTCCTTTCGACGCCGGCCGGGACGGCTTCGTGATGGGCGAGGCGGCCGCCACGCTGGTGCTCGAGGAGCGGGAGCTGGCGCTGCAGCGGGGAGCCCCGATCCTCGCCGAGCTGGCCGGCTACGGCGCCACCTCCGACGCCCACCACGTCACCTCCCCGCTCCCCGACGGCGACGGCGCCATGCGGGCCATGCTCGCCGCCTGCGAGGACGCCGGCGTCGATCCCGCCGAGGTGGGCTACGTCAACGCCCACGGCACGTCGACCCCGCCCAACGACCGGACCGAGGCGCTCGCCCTGCGCCGCATATGGGGGGAGCGCACCCCGCCGATATCGTCGACCAAGTCGATGACCGGCCACACCCTCGGGGCTGCCGGGGCGCTCGAGTCGGTCGCCTGCATAAAGGCCCTGGCGACCGGCGTGCTGCCCCCGACGGTCAACCTCGACGACCCCGACCCCGACTGCGCCGCGGACCACGTCGCCCCCGCCGCCCGGGCCGTCGAGGTGAGCGTGGCGATGACCAACAGCTTCGGCTTCGGCGGCCACAACGCCAGTCTGGTGTTCTGCCGGGCGTGAGCCGCCGGCGGGCAGCCGGGGCGCCGGCGGGGTTCAGCGTGGCCGGTGCGGCTGCGACCCACACCCGTCGCCGGCAAGCGCGGTCCGCCCGGCCGGCTGCCGTGCCAGCTTCGCTCTGTCCTCAGACGTCCCCCGAGAACAGGTCCAGGGTCCGGGCCATCAGCTCAGCTCATGTGGGAGCGCAGCGCCAGGCGGCGCCGCAGCGGGCTCCGGGCTCGGGGTCAGCGCTCCACGATCACGAACAGCAGCGACGCCTGGCAGGCGGGTCGGCCGCCGACCCGGGCGACGCCGGTGCCGCGCCCCGCGGCGGAGCCGAGCTGGTCGAGGGTGACCTCCAGCTCGAGCAGGTCGCCGGGGAGCACCTGGCGGCGGAAGCGGGCCTTGTCGATCCCGCCGAACAGCGGCAGCTTGCCGGCGAAGCGCTCGTCGGCGAGCACGGCGATGCCTCCCAGCTGGGCGAGCGCCTCGACCATGAGCACGCCGGGCAGCGTCGGGCGCCCGGGGAAGTGCCCGGCGAAGAACGCCTCCTCCCCGGTTGGGCGCCACTCGCCCTTCGCTCCTCGGGAGGCCACCAGCTCGGTCACCCGGTCGACGAAGAGGAACGGGGGCCGGTGGGGGAGGATCCCGGCGGGGTCGGGGAGGGACGCGGGGGCACCGGGGGGCATCAGTGGCCCATCCCCAGGCCGCCGTCGACGGGGATGACCGCGCCGGTCAGGTAGCCGGCCTCCTCCGAGGCCAACCAGCGCACCGCGGCGGCCACCTCCTCGGGAGCCGCCATCCGGCCGAGGGGCACCGCGGCGAGGATCTCGCGCCTGCGCGCCTCGGGCAGGGCGGCGGTCATGTCGGTCTCGACGAAGCCGGGGCTCACCACGTTGACCGTGACGTTGCGGCTCCCGAGCTCCCGGGCGAGCGACCGGCCGAAGCCGATCAGCCCGGCCTTGGACGCGGCGTAGTTGGACTGGCCGGCCGATCCGCTCAGCGCCACCACCGACGAGACCAGCACGATGCGGCCCTTGCGGGCGCGGATCATCTTGGAGGCGGCCCGGCGCACGACCCGGTAGGTCCCCACCAGGTTGGTGTCGAGCACCCTGGTGAAGGCCTCCTCCTTCATCGACAAGAGCAGCGTGTCGGCGGTGATGCCGGCGTTGGCCACCAGCACCTCCACGGGGCCGAGCTCCTCCTCGACCCGGGCGAAAGCCGCCTCGACGTCGCTGGCTGAGGTCACGTCGCAGGCCACGCTGAGCGTCCCTTCGACCTCGCCGGACCGGGAGGTGACCGCGACCCGGTCGCCGCCCTCGCGGAAGGCTCGGGCCACTGCCAGTCCGATGCCCCGGTTGCCGCCGGTCACCAGCACGACCCGACCGTCGCCGCCCACCGTCATACCCCCACGGCGTGGTAGCCGCCGTCGACGTGGATCATCTCGCCGGTGGTCTTGGGGAACCAGTCCGACAGGAGCGCTACGCAGGCCCGGGCGACCGGCTCGCGATCCGAGACGCTCCAGCCGAGCGGGGCCCGCTCGTCCCAGGTGTCCTCGAAGCGGTGGAAGCCGGGGATGGAGCGCGCGGCCACGGTGCGCAGCGGCCCGGCCGCGACCAGGTTGACCCGGATGTTGTCGGCACCGAGGTCCCGGGCCAGGTAGCGGGCGGTCGACTCGAGTGCCGACTTGGCCACGCCCATCCAGTCGTAGCCCGGCCAGGCGACCCGGTTGTCGAAGTCCAGGGCGACGACCGAGCCGCCGCCGGCGGCGCGCAGCGGGCCGAGCAGCCCGGCGGTCAGGGTCTTCAGCGAGAAAGCGGAGACCTGCAGCGCCTGGGCGACGTCCTCCCACGGGGCGTCGAGGAACCCGCCCCCGAGGCAGCTGGGCGGGGCGAAGCCGACCGAGTGCAAGATCCCGTGGAGGCGCCCGTCCCAGCGGGCGGCGATCCACGCGGCGGCTGACTCGACGGTGGCCGGATCGGTCACGTCGAGCTCGAGGACTTCCGGGGGACCGGCGAGGTGCCTGGAGACCCGGCGGGTGAGCGAAGCGGCTCGCCCGAAGCTGGTGAGCACCACCTCGGCACCCTGCTCCTGGGCGGTACGCGCCACCCCGAAGGCCAGCGAGTCGTCGGTCAGCACGCCCGTCACGAGGATCCGTTTGCCGTCCAGCAGTCCGGGCATGGTCGACTACCCTATGTCGCTGCTCGGGGCGCCGCCCCTGTGTCGCTGCTCGGGGCGCCGCCGCCGGGCAGGCTAGCGTCGGAGGAGTGGAACGAGAGCCCGGTGGGTCCCCGCCGGCAGTTTCGGTGACAGCGCCCGTCGGAGCGACCGGGCCCGGGTCGGAAGCGAGAGGTCGGATGGACCGCGAACAAGCACTTGCCACCTTCCGGGACTGCGTGGCCGAGGTCCTGGACATCGAGGCCTCGGAGGTGGTGCTGACCGCCAGGTGGCGGGAGGACCTCGACGCCGACAGCCTGGCGGTGGTCGAGATCACCCTGGCGCTCAACGACGCCTTCTCGGTGAAGTTCCCCGAGGTCGACCCCGAGCAGGTCCAGACCGTCGGCCAGGCCTTCGAGCTGGTCTGCGGGCTCCTCGGCGTCTGAAGCTCCACGGAGGGGAGCTCCGGGCGCCCGTCGCGGTCCGGAGCCGGCGGCGCCGGCCGTCGGTCCCTTCACCGCTCTGGCGACCGGCGACCGCTTCTCAACTGCATTTGGTGTAGTTTTGTCGACACGCGAAGAGAGACGGGGCGGTTGCCAGCCCGCTCCGGGTTGGCCGGTTGCGACGGGCTCAGGCCCGGCCGGCGTCCCCGTGCTCCGGCGCGGGGTCCCGGCGCAGCGTCGGGTCGTCCGCCAGCAGCCGGCCGGTGCGGGCCCTCCAGGCAGCCTCCGCCTCGCCGAGGGGCGTGGATGGCGGCGCGGCCACCCAGGGCCAGACCTCCTCGGCGATGCGCCGCCAGTTGCCCCGGGAGCCCAACCCGGCCAGCACCGCGTAGAGCCCTAGGTTGATCCGCTGCAGGACGACGAACGGCGGGGGCACGTTGGCCCGCTTCACGACGGGGTCGCCGGCGTCGAAGAAGTGCCGGAGGGTGTCGGAGGCGTAGTCCGGGGAGAACACGACCTCCCGGTCCTCCTCGACCAGCTCGTAGTAGTGACGGAAGTAGTCGGCCACCTGGCGGTCGGTGAGCGACGGGTCGTGGCGGAGGAACCCGGCCTGCTCGACCGCCTCCCGGAACCTCCCGTCGTCGGGATCGGTGACCGCCGCCTGCACCATGCGGGCGAGCAGGTCCACCTCGGAAGGCTGGAACCACTTGACCAGGCCGAAGTCGAGGAAGGTGACCCGCCCGTCGCCGTGGAACAGGTAGTTGCCCGGATGGGGGTCGCCGTTGAACACGTGCATGCTGTAGAGGCCGCCGAAGACGAAGCGGAAGATGGTCTCCCCTGCGAGGTCCCGCTCTCGCTGGGCCCAGCCGAGCACCTCGTCGTAGCGGGAGCCGACCACCAGCTCCGAGGTCAGGACCCTCCGGGTGGACAGCTCGCGGACGACCCCCGGCACGTGCACCGAGGGATGGCCCTCGTAGTAGCGGGCGAACATCTCCTGGTTGGCGGCCTCCAGGCAGTAGTCGAGCTCCTCACCGATCCTCTCGCGCAGCTCGGTGACGAGCGAGGCGGCGTCCAGGCTCGGGAAGGCCAGCCGGACCACCGCGAGGAGGGTGGCGCTGTTGTCCAGGTCGGAGCGGATCGCCTGGTCGACCCCGGGGTACTGGACCTTGACCGCCACGGCCCGGCCGTCCCGGGTGATCGCCCGGTGGACCTGCCCGATCGACGCAGCCGCCAGGGGCTCGGGGTCCCAGGTGTCGAACAGCTCCTCGGGGTCGGCACCGAGCTCGGCACGCAGGACCGAGGCGGCCAGCTCGGCGGACATCGGGGGGGCGTCGGACTGCAGCTGGGCGAGCTGGCGGCGCACCTGCGGGTCGAGGCCCGCGTCGAGGTAGCTGGCCATCTGGCCGAGCTTCATGAAGGCGCCCTTCATCGACCCGAGCGCCTCGACCACCTCGGCGGTCGTGCGCATCTGGCGCCCTGTCCTGATCTCCTCCCGGCGCTGCGCCGACGCGAAGACCTGCCTGGCCGAGCCCTCCAGGTAGGCTCCCCCCGCCCGGGAGCCGAGTCGGGCCAGCTCGAGTGCCCGGGCGGCTCGCCCGGTGGCCGCCACCGCCGCCGCCCCTGGAGCGGGGGTGACCCGGCCGGCGGCCGGCGAGGGCGGCACCCGCTGCGGCGGGCGGGC
>JAJZWW010000183.1 GCA_021846485.1 Actinomycetes bacterium | reverse complement strand
GCTCACCATCCCGACGCGGGGCCTCAGGGAGCGCACGTCGGTCCGCCCCAGGCGCGCGCCGAGGACCTCGACGCTCCCCCGGGTCGGGTGCAGGTAGCCGGAGGCGAGCTCCAACAAGGTGGTCTTGCCCGACCCGTTGGGGCCGAGCACCACCCAGCGCTCGCCCGCCCGGACCTCGAAGCTCACCCCCCGCAGGACCGGTGTCGACAGGCGGTCGAGGTCGACGGCGTCGAAGCGCAGCGCGCTCGGAGTGAAGGGCATCAGGGAGGCAAGCTACCCCCCGTTCGCCTTTCCCCCCTCCTGGCTGCGACCATGGGGGATGGCCGGTCCGCTAGCGCTCCTCTCCGCCCGTCTCCAGCCTGCCTTCGACCACCTCGCCACCGGCGCCGACCCGGTCGTGCGCCCCTCCACCAGGGAGGGCGTCGACTTCCAGGCCAACGGGGCGCTGCCACTCGCCAAGGTGCTCGGGCGCCCGCCGGCCGAGCTGGCCGCCGAGGTGGTCGCCGGCGCCCGGCTCGACGACCTCTGCGCCGAGGTCGATGTCGACGCCAAGGGCTTCGTCAACCTCACCCTCGGCGGCGAGTGGCTGGCGGCCGCGGTCGCGGCGGTCTCCGCGGACCCTCGCCTGGGGCGCAGCCGCGGCGAGCGGCCGCTCACCGTGGTCGTCGACTACTCGTCACCCAACGTGGCCAAGGAGATGGCCGCCCACCACGTGCGCACCACCATCATCGGCGACGCCCTCTGCCGGCTCCTGGCCGACGCCGGGCACCGCGTCGTCCGGGAGAACCACGTCGGAGACTGGGGCACGCAGTTCGGCATGTTGATCGAGCACCTGGTCGACGCTGGCGAGGCCGGCAGCGAGGAGCTGTCCGTCGGCGACCTCGACGGCTTCTACCGGGAGGCGCGGGCGGCCTTCGACGCCTCGGAGGACTTCCGCGAGCGCAGCCGCCGGCGGGTCGTCTCCCTCCAATCCGGCGACCCCGAGACGCTCCGGCTGTGGCACCAGCTGGTCGACCAGAGCATCGGCTACTTCGCCGCGGTCTACCGGCGTCTCGGTGTCCTGCTCCAGCCCGAGGACGTGGTGGGGGAGAGCTTCTACAACGACCAGCTGCCCGAGGTCGTCGCCGAGCTCGAAACCAAGGGCCTGCTGGTCGAGAGCGAGGGGGCCCGCTGCGTGTTCCCGTCCGGCTTCACCAACCGCGACGGCCAGCCGCTGCCGCTCATCGTGCAGAAGTCCGACGGCGGCTACAACTACGCCACCACCGACCTCGCCACCCTGCGGGACCGCTTCGGGCGTCTCGGCGCCGACCTCGCCCTCTACGTCGTCGGGGCTCCGCAGGCCCTGCACTTCCAAATGGTGTTCGCCGTCGGGCGCTCCGCGGGCTGGGTGCCGGCGGGCAGGGAGCCGGTGCACGTCGCCTTCGGCAACATGCTCGGCAGCGACCGCAAGATGTTCAAGACCCGTGCCGGGGACGTGGTGAAGATGTCCGACCTGCTCGACGAGGCTGTCCAGCGGGCGGCGGCGGCGGTCGAGCGCAAGAGCCCCGACCTGACCGCCGGCGAGGCCGGGGCGGTCGCCGTGGCGGTGGGGATCGGGGCCCTCAAGTACGCCGACCTGTCGACGGACCGCACCCGCGACTACGTGTTCGACTGGGACCGGATGCTCGCCTTCGAGGGCAACACCGCCCCCTACCTGCAATACGCCCACGCCCGGATCCACTCGATCTTCCGACGGGCCGAGCGCGACCCGGCCGCGCTGCTCGCCGGTGCGCCCGCCGTGGCGGCTCCCGGCCTCGGCGAGCCGGAGGAGCGGGCGCTGGCCGTCGCCGTGCTGGGCTTCGACACCGCCGTGGGGGCCGCCCTGGAGAGCTACAGCCCGCACAAGCTGTGCGCCTACCTCTTCGAGCTCGCCGGGAGCTTCACCGCGTTCTACGAGCGCTGCCCGGTGCTGCGCGCCGAGAGCCCGTCGGTGCGCGAGAGCCGGCTGCTGCTCTCGGCGGTCACCGCTGCCGTCCTGCGCTCAGGCCTCGGGCTGCTCGGCATCGAGGCGCCCGAGCGTATGTGACCTTCCTGCGGCCCCGCACGCCCCCCGGGCGGCGAGGGCGGAGAGCAGCGCGCTGCCGTCGGGCGAGCCGAGCCCGGTGCAGGGATCCCAGCCCGGGCCGGCCCGGTAGGCGCCGTTGTCGCCGGAGGTGATGTCGTGCACCACCCCCGGGGCGGAGCCCCCGGGGAGCCCGAGCCGGTACAGCTGCGGGTCGAGGTAGCCGACGTCGCGGCCGAGGCCCTCGTTGACCCGGGCGATCAGGCCGGCCCACAGCGGGGCGACCGCGCTCGTGCCGCCGACGACCTCGCTGCTCGCGTCGACGCGCACCTCGTAGCCGGTGCGCGGGTCGGCGTCGCCGGCGACGTCGGGGACCCCGCGCCCGCCGGTGGGGCCGGGGGCGGGGGGGACGCCCGCCCCGTCCTGCCAGGAGGGCAGGGCGAAGACGCTACTCACCCCGCCGCCGGTCGCCCCTCCGCCGGTCGCCAGGTCGTCCCAGACGACCTCCGAGACGATCTTCCCGCCGGATATCTGGAGGGTCGTCCCCCCGCAGCCAAGGGCGTGGGGCGCGGAGGCGGGGAAGTCCACATGTGGTCGGCCGTCGGCCACTCCGTCGCTCGACCCGCGGTCGCCGGCGGCGACGGTCACGGTCACCCCGAGGGCGGCCGCGGTGGCGAACGCGTCCTCCATCTGGTTCATGGCCTGCAAGGTCCAGGTGTCCTCCGGACCACCCCAGCTGATCGACACCACCGACGGACGGGCGGTGCGGTCGTGGACCGCGGCGGTCACCGCGTCGAGGAAGCCCCGGTCGGTGTTGGGGGCGAAGTACACCACCACCTGGACCCCCGGGGCCACCGAGGCGACGACCTCGATGTCGAGCATCACCTCGGCATCAGGGCCCTGTGGCGCGCCAGGGGAGTTGGCCGCACCGTCGACGCCCACCGCCCGCACCGCTGGCGGTGCCAGGCCGAGCCCGGCGAAGTAGTCGGCCAGGTCGCTTTCCCGGTAGCCGCCCCCGAGCTCTAACAGCGCCACGCACTGGCCGGCGCCGTCGGTCCCCGGTGGGAAGCTGTACGCCTCCGCGACCTGGGGCGGGGTGTAGGCGACCGGGGGCGTGCCGGCGCCCGCCCGGCGCAGGTGCGGGCGGGCCTGCGGCCGCTGGTCGAGCCCGAACACCCCGGTCACCACCGCCGCCAGGTCCGACGGGGCGTTGAGCGGGCCGCTGAGCGCCCGGTAGGGGACCCCGTCGCCGGCGCTGTAGCGGTCCAGCGACGCACCGAAGGCGGCCGCCAGGTCGCCGAGGCGGCCGCGCAGGAGCACCGCCCGGCGCACCAGGTCGACCTCGCCGACCGACAGGGCGTGCTCGGCGGCGAAGGCCTCGAGCACCGAGAGGTCCTCCCCGGAGGCCCCGAAGCGCTCGGCGAGCTCCTCGCGCGACAGCCGGGCGCCCTCGGGGAGGGGGACCGGCCGGCGCAGGTAGACAGTTACCTCGGCGGCCTCGTCGGGGTCGGCCGGCCCGACCCGGGTGTCGGCCGGGCGGGAGTGGTCGCTGCCGGGTAGGGGGACACGCTCCTTCTGGCTCATGGCGACTCCTCTGGCAAAGCGGCGGTGCCGACCCTACAGCTACAGCCTGTACCCAGCGGGGAGGGCTGATCGTGGGTGCCGGAAGAAGCGTGACACCGACCGCAGCGGAGCGGCGCGCCCGGCCCGCCGGGGTCGCGGTGGCGGCCGGGAGGTCCCGGGGCGCTCCGGGTAGGCACCGGGCGGTGGAGCGCTACAGCCACGAGGGACTGCACTTCGAGCTCGACGACCTCGGCGAGCCCGGCGGGGAGCCGGTGGTGCTCCTGCACGGCTTCCCCCAGGACCGCAGCGCCTGGAGCGCGGTCGCCCCGCAGCTGGTCTCCGCCGGGTACCGGGTGCTCGCGCCGGACCAGCGCGGCTACAGCCCCGGCGCCCGACCGCTGGAGCGGCGGGCGTACCGTCTGGCCGCCCTCGCCCGTGACGTGGTCGCCCTCGCCGACGCCGCCGGCGCCGGGCGCTTCCACGTGGTCGGCCACGACTGGGGTGCGCTGGTGGCCTGGAGGCTCGCCGCCACCACGTTCTCCCGGGTGGCGTCTCTGGCGGCCCTCTCGGTCCCCCACCCCCGGGCGATGGCCGCGGCCGTGACCCGACCGGAGCAGGCCCTGCGGTCCTGGTACGTCGCCGCCTTCCAGCTACCGGGCGTGGAGCGGGCCTTCGCGGCGGCCGGAGCCGGGGCCCTCGCCGCCGGGCTGCGCCGAAGCGGCCTCGGACCCGACGAGGCCAGTCGCTACGCGGCCCGCCTCGCCGATCCCGCGGCGGCCCGCGGCGCGCTCGCCTGGTACCGGGCGCTGCCGCTCTCGTCGCTGTCGTCGACGCCGGCGGTGAGCGTCCCGACCCTCCAGATCTGGGGCCGACGGGACCCCTTCGTGTCCCGGGCGGCGGCCGACGCGAGCGCCGAGTGGGTCACCGGGCCGTTGCGCACGCTCACCCTGGAGGCCGGGCACTGGCTCCCCGAGCGCCACGCCGGTGAGGTCGGCGCAGCCCTGGTCGATCACCTCCGGAGCGCCGGCGGCGCGTCCTGAGCTGAGCTGAGAAGCTGCCGCGAAACCACCTCCTGTAGGCGGTTACCACCCGGAGGCTCAGCGCGCGAGGGCGCCCATCGGGTCCCACGCCGGCAGCACGACGGGCTCCTGGTCCAAGCCGGCCACCAGGTCGCCGGGCAGGCGGTCGCGGCGGGCGGCCACTTCGAAGACGTACTCGTCGAACCACGAGTCGTTCATCGTGTAGAAGCCGTCGCGGCCGCGCTCCTTGCCCCAGCTGTTCTCGACCCGCCACCTGCGGGTGCGCCCGTCGAGGACGTCGACCCCGGTGAGGAGCATCGCGTGGGTCATCTGCGACTCGTGGAGCAGCAGCCGGGCCGCCTTGTCCAAACCGAAGGAGGTGTCGTAGAGGCTCTCGTAGTCGTAGAGGTGCGCGTCCCAGAGCCCGTGCTCGTTGCTCATCATCTTGCCGACGTCGCAGCCGAACCACACCGGCTCCCCGTCGAGCAAGGCGGTGCGGGCCTGGTCCTTCAAGACCTCGACGGGCACGTTCAGGTACACCACCGGGGGAGCCCCGACGACGTTGCCCAGGTGCTCGACGGTGAAGGTCCGTCCCATCGGGCTGGTGGGACGGGGGTCGTGCACCAAGCAGACGTAGTCGTCCACGGGCAGCTCGACGTAGCGCGCGGCGAACTCCACGGGGGTCAGCACGCCGTCGCGGTGGAACCCCCGGTCCTTGTCGGTCCACTGCCAGTCGAAGCGCTCCGGCGGGGTGCCGAGGTGCATGCACAGCACCCGGTGCACCACCCGGAGGATCTCGGCCTTCTCCTGCCTGGCGGCCTCGGCCCCCTCGGCGGACGCCGCCTCCCGCAGCCGGCCGGCACCCTCCCGCAGCACCCGGCGCAGCACCGCGTTCATCGCCGAGGTGTCCGAGCAGCTCTTGGTCTCGGGCATGTACTGCTTGGGCACCACCCCGTGCTTGCGGACCAGGGCGACGAACATGTTCCACTGGCCCCCGTCCTCTGCCGGGTGCTCGAGCAGGTGGGCGACGGTGCGCTCGTCGATGTCCCGCTCGGCGGTGGAGATGACCGACTCGCAGAAGTAGTTGGCCCGCTCCAGCTTGTCCCAGAACATCATCCAGTTCTGGGACAGCTCGAAGTCCTTGACCTCCAGCTTGCGCATGACCCCGACGCGCAGGAGGTTGAGCCCCGCGAACAACCAGCAGCGGCCGGTGCGCTGCTGGTTGGTGACCGGCCAGTCGTCGAGCATCGTCGAGACGCTGTGGTCCGCGGCGTTGACGACCTCCCGGTCGAGGGCCACGTCCTCGAGCGCCGCCCTGGTCAGCGCGTTCTGGGCCAGGCGGTAGGCGGGGTGGCCGGGCAGCTCCTTGCGGAAGGCCTCGAGGTCAACGGGGTCGATCGCGGCGTCCATCCCCCGATGCTACCCGTGGGCCGGGACGGGCCCCACCGGCGGGGTGGGTACGATCCGACGGTGCCTTGCCCGAGGATCGCCGTCGGCCCGCACCCCACCGGCTGGGCCGCCGAGGCGGTCAGCCGGGGCGGCGGGGAGCCGACCGACGACCCGTCGGGGGCGGACGCCATGGTCTGGTTGCGCCCCGACGAACCTGCCCTGCTCGGAGAGCTCCTCGCGGCCAACCGGGGGCTGCGCTGGGTCCAGCTGCCGTTCGCCGGCGTCGAGCGCTTCGCCGAGGCCGGGGTCGTCGACCCCGCCCGGACGTGGACCTGCGCCAAGGGCTGCTACGCCGAGCCGGTGGCCGAGCACGCCCTGGCCCTGACCCTGGCCGGGCTCCGGCACCTCCCCGAGCGGGTCGCCGCGCGCTCGTGGGGCCGCCCGGCGGGCACGAGCCTCTACGAGCGCGAGGTGGTGGTGCTCGGAGGCGGCGGGATCACCGCCGAGCTGCTCCGGCTGCTCGAGCCGTACCGGGTGGCGGTCACGGTCGTGCGCCGCCGGGCCGACCCCCTGCCGGGCGCCACCCGCACCGTCGCCCCCGGGGAGCTGCGCCGGGTGCTCCCCGGAGCGCTGGTCGTCTACCTAGCGCTGGCGCTGACCCCCGAGACCACCC
>JAJZWW010000182.1 GCA_021846485.1 Actinomycetes bacterium | reverse complement strand
CCACACCCTTCAACTCCTCCCGCCGACCCTCGCACCGCACCGCCGCTCCGGCCGGTCAGAGCTGCGGCAGGTGCCACCCCGAATGGCGGTGGTGGTGGGGTGGCGTGGCGGCGGGCGGCGGCGGGCCCGGTGGGGATCGAACCCACGACCGAGGGATTATGAGTCCCGCCAGGGCGGTGGCAGCGGCTCCAGCGTCGTCGCACCCCGTGGCGTTGTGGCTGATCGGTGGCGGTCCCGGCCTGGGTGGATGCGAGGGAGCGAGACCTCGGACAACAGAATGGGAGGGACTTGTTGGTTGCCTGTTGGGTCCCGGCCCAGGCGTCGCCGGGAGCGGCGGAGGGAGTACCCTGCCGGCGAGGAGGAGGTCGCTATGCGCTTCGAACGGATCACCGTCAACCCCAACCAGATGGGCGGGCAGGCGTGCATCCGCAGCCTGCGCATCCCGGTGGCCACCGTAGTGGCCATGGTCGCTGACGGGATGAGCACCGCCGACATCGTCGCCGCCCTCCCCGACCTGAGCTCCGAAGACGTCACCGAGGCTCTCCACTACGCCGCCGCCGTGCTCCAGGACCGGATGCTCCCGCTGCTCGACCCTGCGTAAGGCTCCTCGTCGCGTGAGGTTCCTGGTCGACCAATGTCTCTCCGGTCAGGTGGCCGAGGGTCTGGCGGCGGCCGGGCACGACGCTGTCCACCTGGCCGAGTACGGGCTCAGCCGGGCCGACGACAAGGTGGTATTCGACCGAGCTGTCAGCGAGCGGAGGGTGATCGTCTCGGCCGACACCGACTTCGGTGCCCTACTGGTCGACCCGCAGGCCCCGGTCGTCTCGGTGATCCTCTACCGGCGCCGGACGCGCCGTCGAGCTCACGAGCAGGTTGTCGTCCTTCTCACCAACCTTGCGGCCCTCGAACCCGACCTGGATGCCGGCGCGGTGGTCATCATCGAGGACGGCGGGATGCGGGTCCGACGCCTGCCCTTCGCGCAATGACAACTGTTTGTGTCGCCGCTGAACTGTACTTATGTGGTGGTGGGCCCGGTGGGGATCGAACCCACGACCGAGGGATTATGAGTCCCCTGCTCTGACCACTGAGCTACGGGCCCGCCGGCCCCCTTGCGCCGGGAGCCCGCGGAGAGGCTAGAGCCCCGCGAGGCGGCCCGCGGAGAGCTGCGGAGGCTGCCGCGTGCCAGACGGGCGCTGGCGGTGCCGAACGGGCATGATCGGGGTGCCCGTGCCGGCCGTCCCTCGAGGTGAGCCATGCCCGCTCGACCGCTCAACACCGACGACTTCGGGGGGGAGCTGTACAACCTCGCGATGTCGCCCGCCGCCCGCCCGCTGCTGGAGCGGGTCAGGCGGTTCGTCGCCGAGGAGGTCGAGCCGATGCAGGAGAAGTTCTTCGCCCTCGGCGAGGGACGGGCCGAGCGCTGGAGCTTCGCTCCCGGCCAGCTCGAGCTGCTCGACGGCGTGAAGTCCCGGGCCAAGTCGGAGGGGCTGTGGAACTTCTTCCTCCCCGACGCCGAGACCGGCGAGGGGCTCTCCAACCTGGACTACGCCTACGTCGCCTTCGAGCTCGGCAAGCAGCCCCTCGCCTCGGAGTGCCTCAACTGCTCCGCTCCCGACACCGGCAACATGGAGGTGCTCGAGCGGGTCGGGACGCCCGAGCAGAAGGGCCGCTGGCTCGAGCCGCTGCTGGCCGGCGAGATCCGCTCGGCGTACGCGATGACCGAGCCCGACCTCGCCTCCTCCGATGCCCGCAACATCGCCTGCTCTGCGGTGCTCGACGGCGACGAGTGGGTGATCAACGGGGAGAAGTACTACATCTCGGGAGCTGGCGACCCGCGCTGCAAGGTGATGATCGTGATGGTCCGTACCAACCCCGACGCCGCGACCCACCTGCAGCAGAGCCAGATCCTGGTGCCGATGGACACCCCGGGGGTGGAGGTGCTCGGGCCGATGCTCGTGTTCGGCCACGACGACGCCCCGCACGGGCACATGCACCTTCGCTTCACCGACGTGCGGGTGCCGCGTGACAACGTCCTGCTCGGTGAGGGCCGCGGCTTCGAGATCTCCCAGCTCCGGCTCGGCCCGGGCCGGATCCACCACTGCATGCGCTCGATCGGAGCGGCCGACCGGGCGCTCCAGCTGATGGTCGAGCGCGGCCTGGCGCGCGAGGCCTTCGGCAAGCCGGTCATCAGCCTCGGCAAGAACACCGAGTGGGTGTCTCGCGCCCGTATCGACATCGAGGCGATGAGGATGATGGTCCTGAGGGCGGCGAAGGCGATGGATCTCATGGGCAACGCGGATGCCCGGGTGTGGGTCAGCGCGGCGAAGGCGATGGTGCCCGAGCGGGTCTGCCAGATCATCGACCAGGCGATCCAGCTGCACGGCGCGGCCGGCGTCTCGCAGTGGACGCCGCTCGCCGACATGTACACCGCGCAGCGCACCCTCCGCTTCGCCGACGGTCCCGACGAGGTGCACCACATGGTCGTCGGCCGGGCGGAGATCGCCCGCTGGCAGCGCGAGCGGGCCGGTGAGGGCGGCTGACCTCCCCGTTCAGCCGGCGGCCGGGGTCCGGCTGCCCACGGCCACTCCCGGATCCCGGAGCTCGTCGGGGTCTTCTGCGGCACGGGCCTCGGGCCGGCGCGACATCCGCAGGGTGCCGTCGGCGGTCGGCGAGCGCCGGAGCACGACCAGGTCTCGCAGGTAGTCGTGGTGACGGCGCCAGGGTGCCCGGGTGCCCTGGCGCGGGAGGCTCCCGGCGGCCCGTCGCAGGTAGCCCGAGGACAGCGGGAGCCACGGTTCGGTCGGCTCGTCGGTCTCGGGGACCGCGGGCGTGGCCTGGTCCCACCCGCCGGCGGCCATCTCCCGCAGGAGCCGGCACACCCACCGGGCAACCAGGTCCGACTTGAGGGTCCAGGAGGCGTTGACGTACCCGAAGCTGAGGGCCAGGTTGGGGACCCCCGAGAGCATCACACCCTTGTAGTCGAAGCAGTCACCGGCCCTGACCTCCTCGCCGTCGACGAGCAGGCGGATGCCGCCGAGCAGCTGGACATCGACGCCGGTGGCGGTGACGACCAGGTCGGCATCCAGCTCACGTCCCGACGCGAGGCGGATGCCCGTCCTGGTGAAGGTCTCGATCCGGTCGGTCACCACCGAGGCGGCCCCGGCACGGATGGCGGCGAACAGGTCTCCGTCGGGCACCAGGCAGACCCGCTGGTCCCAAGGCCGGTACCGGGGGGTGAAGTCCGCGTCGACGTCGTAGCCCTCGGGCAGCGCGTCGGCCGCGGCGCGGCGGAGGGCCGCCGCCGCCCGGTCCGGTGCCCGGCGGCAGAGCTTGTAGAAGAGTTGGCTGCGCGCCAGGTACTTGGCCCAGAGGAGGCGTGCTGCGACACCCGCCGGGAGGAGGCGACGCAGGCGGGCGGCCGAGCGGTCGCTGGACGGTGCGCTCACGATCCAGGTCGGGGAGCGCTGCAACATGGTTACGTGGGCGGCGGTTCGCGCCAGGGCCGGCACCAGGGTCACGGCGGTCGCCCCGCTGCCGATGACCACCACCTGCTTGCCCGAGCAGTCGAGGTCCCCCGGCCACAGCTGGGGGTGCACCACCCGCCCGCGGAGCTCGCCGATGCCGGGCAGCTCGGGGGTGTGGCCGCGGTCGTAGCGGAAGTAGCCGGTGTTCATGTAGAGCAGCCGGCAGCGGTAGCGCTCGACACCGCCGCCTGGCGTCTCGGCTTCCACCTCCCAGCGGGCGTCGGCGGTCGACCACGAGGCCTTCCGGACCCGCCGGCGGAAGCGGATCTCTTCGTCCAAGCCGTGCTCGGCCGCCGTCGAGCGGATGTAGTCGAGGATGGTGGGCCCGTCGGCGACGACCGTCTCCCCCTGCCACGGCCGGAACGAGTACGACAAGGTGTTGATGTCGGAGTCGGAGCGCACCCCCGGGTAGCGGAACAGGTCCCACGTCCCGCCCAGCGCCTCCCGGGCCTCAAGGACGACCACGGAGAGCTCCGGGCAGTCCCGACGGAAGTGGCAGGCCGCCCCGATCCCCGACAGGCCGGCCCCGACCACCACCACGTCGAGCTCCTCGGCCGGGGCTCCTGCTCGCTCCACCTGCTCCCGGTGCTCGACTCCCTGCGCGAAGCCCATCGGACACCTCGTTGGCCGTGCCTCGCCGCCGAGGGCACCGCCGGCCGGCTCCGGGGGAGGGACTCGAACCCCCAACCTAGTGGTTAACAGCCACCCGCTCTGCCGATTGAGCTACCCCGGAAAGCAGTCGACCGACCTTAGCAGCTGTCGCAAAACCCGTGTGAAGGTGGTCGCCGGCCGTCCGCTTCTACATGGAGCGCCATGTGCAGTCACGAAGGCTTGTCTGCGGACGGCCGGCGACCACCTCCAGGAGGTAGTTTTGCGACAGCTACTTAGCAGCTGCCACGCTCCTCGCCTGCGTATGGACCGCCGGCGGCTGTTCCCTGATCAGTGGTCCTCCAGGTAGGCCCGTAGGTGCCCGCTGCGCGCCGGGTTGCGCAGCTTCGCGAGCGTCTTGGACTCGATCTGGCGGATCCGCTCCCTGGTCACGCCGAACTCCCGCCCGAGCTCTTCGAGGGTGTGGACCTGGCCGTCGTCGAGCCCGAAGCGCAGGCGTAGCACCTGGCGGTCCCGGGCCGGGAGGCCCTCGAGGACGGCGGAGACTGCCTCGTTGAGCATCGACCGGGTCGCCGCGTCGGCCGGTCCGAGGGTGGCGTGGTCCTCGATCACGTCGGAGAGGGTGAAGTCGTCCTCGCCCAGCGGCTGCTCGAGCGACACGGTCTCCAGTCCGACTCGCAGCGTCTCGCGCACCCGGCTCGCGGTGAGCTCTGCCCGGGCCGCCACTTCGTCCACGGTCGGCTCCCGGCGCAGCTCCTGCGCGAGCTGGCGCTGCGCCCAGACCACCCGGTTGATCGTCTCCGCCATGTGCACCGGGATCCTTATCGTCCTCGCCTGGTCGGCGATCGCCCGGCTGATCGCCTGGCGGATCCACCACGTCGCGTAGGTCGAGAACTTGAACCCCCGGCTGTAGTCGAACTTGTCGACTGCGCGCATGAGCCCGAGGTTGCCCTCCTGGATGAGGTCGAGGAAGGCCATGCCGCGTCCGCGGTAGCGCTTGGCGATTGACACGACCAGGCGGAGGTTGGCCCGCACGAGCACGTCCTTGGCCTCCAAGCCGTCGAGGCGGAGCCGTTCGTCTTCGAGCAGCTGAGCCTCCTCGACCCCGTTCCCGGACCCGACCGCCGGCGCCCCGACCGCCGGCACCACCCCCTCCCCCGAGCCCGCCTCGGCCCTCGTCGCGATCCCGGCCTCGGCTCGCTCCATCAACCGGCGGGTAGCTGCCAGCCCCGCCTCCACCCGGCGGGCGAGCTCGACCTCCTCCGGGGCGCTGAGCAGCGGGGTGCGGCCGATCTGGCGCAGGTAGAGCCGGATCGGATCGGCCGCGGGGAGCCGGCCTTCGTCGACCTCCCCGTCGCCGGCGAAGTGGCCCCCGGATGCACGGGGTCGGGGCACTGTCGTCGCCCTGCCCGCCGGGACGTCCGGGACGGCCTCCGCCGGGCCAGCGGTCGGCTCGGGCGGCGCCGGGCTCTGCGACCCAGGTCCCGCCGGCGTCCGCGGAGCCTGGCGCGCCGGACCGGCCGGTTGGCAGGGCCGGGGGTTGTCCGCCTCCCCGGCCCCGTCCCCGTGCCACTCGACGCCTTCCGCCCGCACCCGGTCGACGACCGCGTCGATCAGCGCCGGGCTGAGCTCGACCCCTTGGAGGACGGTGATCAGGTCGTCGGGCGACAGCCAACCGCGTTCGCGGCCGAGCACGATCAGCGCCACGAAGTCCGGGGTGGGCTCACCCTCCGGGGTGAACGGCGTGCCCGGGGCGCCGGCCACCGCGCCGGCAGACGGCTCACCCATCGCGCGCCGCGCCCGGCAGGGCCTCGAGCCCGCCGCCGTTGTCGCTGCCGGCCACGTCCTCGCTACGGGCCACGATCCAAGCTACCAAGCGCTCCTGCGCGGATCGTGCCACCCCCGGATCGGTCCCGGGTGGGGGTCGCAGCTGCTCCAGGGCGAGCAGCAGCCAGTTGAGGTTGGCGACGTAGGCGGGCACGTCGTCGGGATCCGCCGAGCGCAGTTCGGCTTGCAGCTCGGCGGCGGCCCGGCGCCCGGCTTGCTCGACCACCCGGGTCATCACGTCGTCGATGGAGCTCTCCGGCTCCGACACCGCCAGCTCGGTGAGCAGGCTGACCACCGGCGCCTCGGCGGCCTCCACCGCCTCCCCGAGGGTGTCCGCCGAGGCGAGGGCGTCGAACGCGGCCAGCGCCAGCGGGTGGGACAGCAGCGTCCGGGGGAGGCGCGGCGCGATCTCGCCCGGCTGGTGCACGGCGAGCACGAGCGCGGCGCGCTCCGGTGCCGGCAGCGGGCGGGCAGTCATCCGCCTGCCCGGGCGGCCCAGGAGGCCGGAATCGGAAGCGCCGGACCCCGCTAGATGGTTGGCCTGGTCGGGCTGGTTGGGCACTTCTCGCACCTGGCCAAGTGGCCGCTCGGAGGCTCCTGGGGTGCCTGTCCATGGCGTGGCCCCTCCCGCGCCGCGTCGGCCGGCGGCCAGGCCCTCCTCCGGCAGGGCCACCGCCCGGCCCCCCGGCGGTCGATCCTCCGGAGCCGTCGCCGGCCGGGAGCCCGCCGGCGAGC
>JAJZWW010000181.1 GCA_021846485.1 Actinomycetes bacterium | reverse complement strand
TCGGGGGGCGGGGGGCCGGCCGGACCCCCGCCGATGCCGGCGAGCCTCGCAACGGCGATCGCCGACGACGCCGCCGCGGCCGACCCCGGGTGGTTCGGCCCCGGCTCCACTGCCTGGAAGGTCCAGGCGGACGCGTCGATGTTCGTGGCCGGCGTCGGCGCCTTCGCCCTGCAGCTCCTCCACCCCCTCGCCCTCGCCGGCGTCACCGACCACGGCCGCTTCGCCGAGGACTTCGTCGGCCGCATCGTGGCGACCGGGGCGTTCGTCCAGGGGGTGACCTTCGGTGGCCAGGCCGAGGCGTCGACCCGGATCCGCGGCGTGGAGCAGGTGCACACCCGGGTGCTCGGGAGCGCCCCCGACGGACGCCCCTACTCGGCCTCCGACCCCGACCTGCTCCGCTGGGTCCACCTGGGCGAGTACCTGGCGATCGCCGCGGCCTACCGGCGTTTCGGCGCCCACCCGCTGTCGGTCGCCGAGCTCGACCGCTACGTGGGGGAGGTCGCAGTGGTGGCCGAGGCGCTCGGCGTGCCCGACCCGCCACGTTCCTGGCCCGAGCTGGACGCCGCCGTGCAGCGCTACCGGACCGGGCTCGCGGTCGGCGAGCAGACGGTCACCGCGCTGCACTTCCTCGCCCGGCCCCCCGGTCTGGCGCCCGCCGCCCGTCCCGCGTGGCGTCTGCTGTGGGCCGGCGGGCTGGCGTGCGTGCCCCCGTGGGCCCTCCGGCTGCTCCGGGTCCGCCGGCCCTCGCCGGCCGAGCTGGTCGCCTGCCGCGCCCTGGTGCGGGGTCTCGACACCCTCCTCGGCGAGCCGCCGCCGCTGGCCGCCGCCCGAAAGCGGCTCTCGCCGGCGTCGGGGACCTCGGCGCCCGGCGGTGACGCCATCCAGTAGCCCTGGGCCTCGTCGGCGCCCGTGCCCTCCGGGTAGGCACAAGTCCGCCCGCCGGCGACGATCTCGGCGAAGAGCGGGTAGATGGCCGGCCAGCCGGGCTCGCTCGTCTCGCGGACGGTGTGCACGGGAGCCACGCCGGGAGGTGGTCTCAGGCCCCACCGGAGCGGAGGTGCTCCTCGACGCGCTCCACCTTCGAGCGCAGTGCTCCCGACACCCCGGGGCGCACATCGAGCTTGACCACCACGCTCACCCGGGGGGCGACCTCGGCCAAGCGGTCGACGCAGGCCCGGATCACCGCCATCACCTCGTCCCACTCGCCTTCGACGTTGGTGAACATGGCGTTGGTCTCGTTGGGCAGGCCCGAAGCCCTCACGACGCGGATGGCCTCGGCGACCGCGGCACCGACCGACCCGTCCGCGGCAGTGACGCCCCCGACCGGGGTGATGGAGAAGGCCGCGAGCACGCTCACCGGGGCCGGTCCTCCCCGGCGCCGTCCGACTCGCCGGCGGGCACCCCGGCGCCGAGGGCGTCGAGCAGGTGCAAGGCGAGGTCCCCGACCGCCACGTCGTCGCGCTGGTTGGCCTTGGTGCCGTCGTCGAGCATGATGTAGCAG
Source organism: Actinomycetes bacterium (assembly GCA_021846485.1). GTDB lineage: Bacteria > Actinomycetota > Acidimicrobiia > Acidimicrobiales > Palsa-688 > JAKAQB01. The sequence goes on along the minus strand of JAJZWW010000181.1, from coordinate 5,209 downwards.
AACGGGCAGGCGGTGGCGATGCGCGACGCGCCGGTGGCGAGCAGCTCGGCGCTGCGGTCGACGTTGATCTTGACGCCCTGCTCCTCCATCCACATGCGCGCCCCGCCCGCCCCGCAGCAGCGCGACCGCGGCCCGGAGCGGGGGGCCTCCACGAGGTCGATCCCACCGAGGGAGCCGAGGACCTTGCGGGGGGCTGCGTAGATGTCGTTGTGGCGGCCGAGGTAGCAGCTGTCGTGGTAGACGACCCGCTCGGGCAGAGAGGCGCCGGCCAGCTCGAGGCGGCCGTCGGCGATCAGCTGCTCGAGCAGCTGGCTGTGGTGGACGACCTCGTAGCGTCCGCCGAGCTGGGGGTACTCGTTGGCGAAGATGTTGAAGCAGTGGGGGCACTGCACCACGATCTTGCGCACGCCCATCGCTCCGAACATCTCGACGTTCTGGTTGGCGAGCAGCTGGTAGAGGTACTCGTTGCCGCTACGGCGGGCGGGGTCGCCGGTGCAGCGCTCCGCGGGGCCGAGCACCGCGAAGTCGAGCCCGGCCCGGGTGAAGAGGGTGGCGATCGCCGCGGTCACCTTCTTGTTCTTGTCGTCGAAGCTCCCGGCGCAGCCGACCCAGTACAGGTACTCGTGGTCGAGCGGCGCGGTCGGGTCGGCCACCGCCACGTCGATCCCGAGGCCCTCGGCCCAGGCCAGCCGGTCGGAGTTGGAGAGGCCCCAGGGGTTCTCCTGGTTCTCGAGCGAGCGGTACATCGAGCCGAGCGACCCCGGGAAGTCCGACTCCATGAGCGACAGGTAGCGGCGCATGTCGAGGATCTTGTCGAGGATCTCGATGTCGACCGGGCAGATCTCGTCGCACGCCCGGCAGGTGGTGCACTGCCAGATCTCCTCGGCGGTCACCGCCTCGAAGACCGATCCGGCCGACACCGCCACCCCGTCGCCCCCGACCACCGGGGTGACCATCCCGCTCGGGTGCGACGCCGCCATCACGTTGCCGATCTTGTTGACGATCTCCCGGGGGTCGAGCCGCTTGCCGGTCCCGTGGGCGGGGCACACGCTCGTGCAGCGCCCGCAGATCGTGCACGCGTCGGTGTCGAGCAGCTGCTTCCAGGTGAAGTCGGAGACGAGGTCGGCGCCGAAGGTCTCGAGCTCGGTCCGGGTGAGGTCGGGCAACGGACGCATCGCGCCCTTCGGCCGCTCCCGGTCCCGCAGGTAGATGTTGGCCGGCGAGGTGAGCACGTGGCGCAGCTTGGTGGTGGGCAGGGCGATCAGGAACACGAGGAACAGCCCGACGTGGAAGACCCACATCCCCTGGTACACCGACAGCAGGGTCGCCGTCGGGACTCCCGACCAGACGTAGGAGAGACCCCAGCCGAGGTAGGTCCAGTGCTCGAAGGCGGGGCGGCCCTGGGCGGCGATCCGCACCGACTGGGTGAACAGCCCGCTCAGGCCGATGAGCAACAGGGTGGCGAGGATGAAGGCGTCCTCCGGCCGGGTCTTGACCCGGATCCGGTAGGGCCGCTGCACGTAGCGGCGGACGATCGCCCAGCCGACGCCAACCACGAAGGCCGCACCCGCGGTGTCGCCGACGAACTTGTAGGCCTGGTAGGTGGTGCCCTCCAAGAACTTGAGCCCGGCCGGCAGGAGGTGGTTGACCTCGAGGGTGGTGGTCACCGCGAACAGCACCAGGAACGGGAAGTAGATGAGCGAGTGCATCATCCCCGCCGCCGGGTCCCGCCAGAGGGTCTGCATGCTGAGTCCCCGCCACAGAGCGTCGACCCGCCGCCCGCGGTTGGCGGGGGTCGTGACCCGCCGGTCGGGCTGGCCACGCTCCCAGTTCTGCACCCGCAGCGACAGCATCCAGCCGGCGGCGACGATCGCCACCGACACCCCCACGTAGAAGGCGGCCCGCATCGGCACCGGGACGTCCCAGAAGGTCGGCCGGCTGACCCTCGGGTGGTAGGTGTGGGCCTCGAGCCCCCCGGTGATCCCCGACGCCGCGGTGCCGAGGGCGAACAGCACGGACAGCCCGAGGACCAGCCGGGACGGGCGGACGAGGGCTCTGGGGCGGGCGGGAGTGGCCATGGCGGGTCCCCAAACGTACCGACCCGGGACGGGTCGGCCCAACTCCGAGCGGCGGGGACCCGGTGCCGGCGGGGCGCAGCTCGAGATCAGAGGGCTTCCCGGTCGCGCTCGCCGGTGCGGACCCGCACCACCGTGTCGACCGGGGTGACCCACACCTTGCCGTCGCCGATCTTGCCGGTCGCGGCCGCGGTGACCACTGCTTCGACAACGCCGTCGACGTCCCAGTCGTCGGCGAGGATCTCGAGGCGGAGCTTGGGGACGAAGTCGACCTCGTACTCCGCCCCCCGGTACACCTCGGTGTGGCCCTTCTGGCGGCCGAAGCCCTGTGCCTCGCTCAGGGTCAGACCCGAGACCCCGACCTCCTCGAGCGCCGCCTTGACGTCGTCGAGCTTGAACGGCTTGATCACCGCGGTGACGAGCTTCATGGTCGCCCCCCGTCGTCGGAGCTGAGAGCTCGCCTCTCGGTGGCCGCCAACCCGCCGGCCGCCCTCGAGCCCGACGAGGTCCGCAGCGCCAGCGCCTCCTCTGGGAAGGCCTCCTCGTCGTGGATGGCCAGGTCGCCGATCTCGAGGATCTCGTCGTCGTAGCGCAGGCCCCGCAGGACCCAGCCGATCAGCTTGAGGATCAGGAACGTGGCGACCGCCGACCAGGCGATCACCCAGGCGGCCGCCCGGAGCTGCTCCCACTCCTGGTGCCAGGAGCCGGTGTACAGCAGGCCGCTGACCGCGGTGACCGTGCAGCCGGCATGGGACACGCCGAAGCGGGAGCCGCTGCAGCCGTACTCGACCATCTTCGGGTCGGCGAGCAAGCCGAGCAGCAGCCCGCCGGCCAGGCCGGCCATGCCGTGGGTGTAGACCACCCCCAGCGCGTCGTCCACCTTGGAGAAGGGGCGGACCTTCGGCAGGTAGTTCCACGCGAACCACACGATGACCGTGCAGATGACCCCGACCAGGATGGCCCCCCAGCCGTCCACCCAGCCTGCGCAGGGGGTGATGCCCACCAGGCCGCAGATCATGCCGTTGACCCCGCCGAGGAAGGTGGGCTTCTTCGCCTTGGACAGCCAGGCGTCCATCGCCATCCACGACAGCACCCCGGCGGCGGTGGCCAGGTTGGTGTTGATCACCGCGGCGGCGGCGTCGGCGCCGGCGTAGTAGGGGTCGCCGCCGTTGAAGCCGTTCCACCCGAGCCAGAGGATGCCGGCCCCGACCGCGGCCATGACCAGGTTGTTGGGCAGTCCGTGACGGCGGTCCCGGGCCAGGCGGGGCCCGAGGACCCAGGCGGCCACGAACCCCGAGACACCCGCAGACATGTGGATGACGAACCCGCCGGAGTAGTCGAGCGCTCCCTCCTGGGCGAAGTAGCCGCCCCCCCACAGCAAAAAGGCGTCGATGCCGTACACGAACGTCGACCAGAGGGGCACCAGCAGGCACCAGGCGCTGAACTTGATCCGACCGAGCACGCTGCCCATGAACAAGAGGGGCGTGATGGCGGCGAACACGAACTGGAAGTAGGCCAGCGTCGAGGTGGGGAAGTGGAAGGGCACGACGGTGTTGGCCGCGGAAACTGCGTGGCCCTGCTCGGAGCCGGGGCTCACTATGCTCCCCGGCCTGCCTGCCAGGTTGTCGAAGAAGTGGCTGACCCACCCGACACCGCTGGTCTGCCGGGGGATGCCGTGGACGACCCCCCCGCCGATCGAGTTGGCGCCGAAGGCGATCTTGTACTCCCAGAGCACCCAGGCGATCAGCACCAGGGAGAACCCGGAGAACATCATCGCCAGTACGTTGACCGCCCACTTCTTCGGGACGAGCGACGCGTACAGGCAGGCAAGGGCCGGCAGGCTCATCAGTCCGACGAAGGTGGCGGCGACCAGCTGCCAGGTGTTGTCACCCGGGTTGAGCCAGCTCGGATAGGGGACCGCTACTGAGCCCAGCACGTGCACGGTTCGGTGCTCCTCTCGGCGGAACCGGAAGACCAAGAGGTTGACGGGCGGCTGTTTCGCCGGCGTCACCCGCCGGTTACCGCTGCGTGAACACCTACCGAGGGGCCGTCGCCGAGGAGCCGTCGCCGAGGAGCCCGGCGATTTCCCTGGCGGCCCGCCCGAGGCGCTCGTCGCCCTCCTGGAGGCGCTCCCCAGAGCGTGCCCGGACATAGAAGGTGTCTACGACCTCCGCCCCGAGGGTCGCGACTATCGCTCCGGTGGTCTCCAGGTCGTGGAGCGCGATCGTCCCCGCGAGGCGCCACAGGGTCCCCGGTCGGTCGGGCGCGTGCACCTCCAGGAGCGTGGCGGTGGCGGACGCCTGGTGGTCGACCCGCACGACCACCCCTCCCAGCCCTGCCGCGGCGCTTGGTCGCGACCGGGGCCGGCGGCTCTCCTGGTCGGCGATGCCTGCGGCGAGATCGACGTCGCCACGCAGGGCGGCGGCCAGGTCGGAGGCGATCCTGCCGGCGGCGGGCAGGATGTCACGGGCCGGAGCCACCTGCAACGACAGCAGCACCATGGGGCCGTCGCTCACCCGCAGCGTCGCCGAGCGGACCGACACCCCCTCGAGGGCGAGCACCCCGGCGGTGGCGGCCAGCAGGTCGGTGCGCCGGGGGGCGACGACGGTGAGGTTGCCGCCGTCCAGGTCGACGGCGGGCCGTCCGCCGGCGAGGAGCCGGGCCTCCCTCTCGCTCGGCGGCGGGGGAGACAGCGGGGGCCGGCCCTCGAGCAGCCCACCGACCCTCTCGACCAGATCGGCAACCAGGCCGGCCTTCCACGGGCTCCACGCCGTCGGGCCCGTCGCCCGGGCATCGGCCTCGGTGAGCGCCGCCAACAGCCCGAGGGTCTCACGGTCGCCGACCGCGGCCGCGACCGTAGCGGCGGTGCCCGGGTCGTCCAGGTCCCGGCGGGTGGCGGCCTCCGGCAGCAGCAGGTGGTGGCGGACCAGGGTCTCCACGGTGGCGGCGTCTGCCGGCGGGAGCCCCATGCGGGGGGCCAACCGGGCGACCAGGGCAACGCCCTCGTCGGTGTGGTCGCCCTGGCGAGCCCCGCCCATGGGGTCGCCCTGGCGAGCCCCGCCCATGGGGTCGCCCTGGCGAGCCCCGCCCATGGGGTCGCCCTGGCGAGCCCCGCCCATGGGGTCGCCCTGGCG
>JAJZWW010000180.1 GCA_021846485.1 Actinomycetes bacterium | reverse complement strand
GCTGCGGTAGTCGGTCAGGCGCTCGACCGGGCCCCGGCCGATGAAGACCTGGAACAGCGGGCCCACCCCCTGGCCGATGCAGGCGTAGCCGGCCTCGCGGATCACCCGCACCAGGCCGGTGCGCAGCCGGTCCCCCAGCTGGAACAGGCGGGGGTAGAGGGTGTCGCGCTCGCGCTCGATGCGGGCCAGGACCGCGTTGGCCGCCGCCAGGACCATGGGATTGGCGGTGTAGGTGCCGCCGTGCATCACCTCGTTGTTGGCCTCCAGCCGCATGACCTCGGCGGTGCCGCCGAAGCAGGCCACCGGGAAGCCGCCGCCCAGGACCTTGGCGAAGGTGGAGATGTCGGGGCGGATCCCGTAGTACTCCTGGGCCCCGCCGGGGGCGATGCGGAACCCGGTCATGACCTCATCGAAGATGAGCAGCGCCCCGTGCGCCTCGGTGAGGCGGCGGACCCCCTCCAGGTAGCCGGGCACGTAGGGGATGATCCCGGCGTTCATCATGACCGGCTCCAAGATCATGCCGGCAACCCGCCCGGCGTGTTGTTGGAGGAGCGACTCGAGCGCGACGAGGTCGTTGAAGCCCACGACCAGCGTGAGCCCGAGGATCGCGGCGGGCACCCCCGTGCTGGCCGGCACCTGCCGGGGGGCGTCCTGGGGTCCGACGTCGGCGGCGTCAGGCGTCACCGACACCTGGACCGAGTCGTGGTGCCCGTGGTAGCAGCCCTCTACCTTCACTATCAGGTCCCGACCGGTGAAGGCCCGCATCAGGTGCACCGCGTCCATCGTCGCCTCGGTGCCCGAGTTGCAAAACCGCCACAGCGGCAGGCCGAATCGACCGGCGAGGTGCTCGGCCACGACGATGGCGTCGTCGGTCGGCTGGGCGAAGTGGGTCCCCCGCCCGGCCTGCGAGCGGATCGCATCGACCACCGCCGGATGGGCGTGGCCGGCCAGGCCCGCGCCGTACCCGCCGTGGAGGTCGACGTACTCGTTGCCGTCGACGTCGTAGACCTTCGAGCCCGCGCCGTGGCTCAGCCACACCGGCTGGGGCCGGGTGATCTGCCAGCTCGACGTGACCCCACCGGCCAGCACCCCCCTGGCCCGCTCGGCCCGGCGTGCAGAGGCCGGCTGCCGGCCGACGAAGATCCGCTCCTGCTCCGCGACGACCGCCTCGAGGCGCTCGTCGGTCACCACACCCATTCTCCGCTCCCAACTGTCTGAACCTTCATTCAGTCTAACAGAGGTGGACGGGAGGTCGCCAACAGAGGTGGGCCGGAGATCGCCCGACCCGAGCCAGGGCCCGCCGAGCCCCCGCCCACGGCCACACTGGGCGGATGCCCCTCGCCACCCCGCCGGGCCGGCCTGTCCGGCGGGCGCTTCGCTCGGGCGTCGCTGTGCTGACCCGCCAGCCGCTCACCCTGCTGGCGCTCTATGGGACCGCCGCTTTGTTCCGGGCCGCCCAGAACGTGGCCCAGACCAGCCTGGTGCCGCTGGGCGAGATCGATCTGCACCTGCGGGCGGCCGTGCTCGGCGGGGTCTTCGCGCTGGGCGGTGGGACGTCGGTGGCCGCGACCGTGCTGCTCGGGCGGATGGCCGTCGCCCGCCACGTCCGCCGCTGGACGGCGGTCGGGCTCGCGGTGACGGCAGCGTCGCTGCCGATCCTGGCGTCGGCCCCCTCGCTCGGCGTGCTCGTCGCCGGCGCGTGCCTGCTCGGCGCGGGCGGCGGGCTGACCGTGCCCAGCCTGAGCACCCTGGTCGGCCAGCACCCCGGCGGGTCGACGTCGCGACGCCTCGCCGGGCTCACCCTTGCGCTGTCGCTCAGCCTCACCCTCGGCCCCCTGGCGGATGCGGCCGTCCTCGACGCGACCGGCGACTCGCTGCGCCTCACGCTCCTGGCCTTCGCCGTCCTGCCGGCCCTCGGCCTCCCCGTGCTCGCCGCATCCCGGCGACGTGCCGGGGCCACCCCCCACCCCGGCGGGCGGATCCCCGCAGCGAGCCCCGCCTCGCCCTCGCCAGCCGATGTCCCGCCAGCCGGTCCACCGCCAGCCGGTCCGTGGTCAGTGGGACCGCCGCCGGCCGATCCGCCGGCCACCCGTCCCCCACCGGCTCTCCATCCGGCGCAGGGCGCCCCGCTCCCCAGGTCCCCGTGGCGGCGCCCCGGCTGGCGCCTCGCGACGGTGGCCCAGCTGCTCTACCAGGTCCCCTTCGTCGCGGTCGTCACCTTCGGGGTGGTCACCGCCGAGCGGCTCTACGGCCTGCACCTCGCCGGCGCCCAGCTGGGGATCAGCGCCTTCTTCGTCGTGTCGCTCGCCACCCGCTCGGCGCTGACCGCCGGCGTCGAGATCCGGCGCCCCAGGCTCGCCGTCGGGGGCATCGCCTGCCTCACGGTGATCGGCGTGACCCTCCTCGCCCTCGGGAGCGGGGGCGCGGTGCTCTTCGTCGCCCTCGGGATCCTCGGGATCCCCCACGGTCTGGTGCTCCCGCTGGCCCTCGGGCTGATCGCCGAGGAGACCCCGCCCGCCGAGCTGGCCCGGGCCAACGCCGCGTTCTCGGCGTGGACCTCCGGGGTGACCGTCGTAGCGCCTGCAGTACTCGGAGCCCTGGTGGCCCTCGCCGGGCTGCGGGCGATGTTGCTCGCCCTGCTCCTGCCGGTGCTCGCCCTCGCCGCGTTGGTCTCGGCGTCGCCGGCGCCGCCGCGCCCGTTGCGCGTCGGCGACCCCCGTTGAGCCGCCGCCCGGCCGGAAGGGTGCTCGGCACGGCTCAGTGGGTGCGGGGGAAGCCCAGGTCGACGACGGAGGTGGACGGGTCGGGCCAGCGGGAGGTCACGACCTTGCCGCGGGTGTAGAAGTGGACCCCCTCGGGACCGTACATGTGGCTGTCGCCGAACAGCGACGCCTTCCAGCCCCCGAAGGAGTAGTAGGCGACCGGGACCGGGATCGGCACGTTCACGCCGACCATCCCGACCTCCACGTCGAACTGGAGCTCGCGCGCCGCTCCCCCGTCCCGGGTGAAGATCGCCACCCCGTTGGCGTAGGGGTTGGAGTTGACCAGCTCCAGCGCCTCGGCGTAGGTCGCGGTGCGCACCACCGACAGGACCGGCCCGAAGATCTCGTCGGTGTAGACGCTCGATGCCGGGTGCACCCCGTCGAGGAGCGTCGGCCCGAGGAAGAAGCCGCCGGCGGGCACCTCGGCGCGCCGGCCGTCGACCACCACCCGCGCCCCGGAGGCCGCCCCCGCCTCGACGTAGCCGGCGACCCGGTCCCGGTGCTCGGCGGTGACCAGCGGGCCCATCTCGACATCGGGGTCGCTGCCCGCCCCCACCTTGACCTTGGGGATCCGCGCGGCGATCGCCTCCACCAGCCGGTCGCCGACGTCGCCGACCGCGACCACCACCGAGACCGCCATGCAGCGCTCCCCCGCCGAGCCGTAGCCGGCGGACACCGCCGCGTCGGCGGCGAGGTCGAGGTCGGCGTCGGGGAGCACCACCATGTGGTTCTTCGCCCCGCCGAGCGCCTGGACCCGCTTCCCCGCGGCCGCTGCGCGCTCGTAGATGCTCCTCGCGATCGGGGTGGACCCGACGAAGCTCAGCGCGGCCACCCCGGGGTGGCCGATCAGCGCGTCGACCGCCTCGCGGTCGCCTTGCACCACCCCGAAGACCCCGTCGGGCAGGCCGGCCTCCTGCCACAGCTCCGCCAGGCGCAGCGACGCCGAGGGGTCCTTCTCGCTCGGCTTCAGCACGAAGGCGTTCCCGCAGGCGACGGCGTTGGCGCACATCCAAAGCGGGACCATCACCGGGAAGTTGAACGGGGTGATCCCGGCGACCACGCCGAGCGGCTGGCGGATCGAGTACACGTCCACCCCGGTCGAGACCTGCTCGCTGAAACCGCCCTTCAGGAGCTGGGGAACGCCGGTGGCGAACTCGACGTTCTCCAGGCCCCGGGCGACCTCCCCGGCGGCGTCGGAGAGGACCTTGCCGTGCTCGGAGGTGACGATCCCGGCCAGCTCGCCGGAGTGCCGGGCGAGCAGCTCCCGGAAGGCGAAGAGCACCGCCGAGCGGCGGGCGAGCGACACCCGCCGCCACTCGCGCGCCGCGGCGGAGGCCGCGGCTACCGCCGCGTCGACCTCTGCTGCCGACGCCAGGCCGACCTCGGCGGCCTGCTCCCCGGTGGCCGGGTTGAACACCGGCGCGCTGCGCCCCGAGGTGCAGCTCACCCGCCGGCCGTCGATCCAGTGGTCGATGCGCTCCATGGTGCCCAGGCTAGGTCGGCGCGGGCTTGCTACGCTCGATGTCGCGAACGAGGGCCAACGTCGTCTCCTCGTCCCGCCCCGAGGCCGCCGCCGACCCCGGAAGGACCCATGGCCCTCAGCAGCTGTCGCAAAACCCGTGTGAAGGTGGTCGCCCGCCGTCCGCTTTTACATGGAGCACCATATTACATGGAGCACCATATGCAGTCACGAAGGCTTGCTTGCGGACGGCCGACGACCGCCTCCAGGAGGTAGTTTTGCGACAGCTGCCCATCTCGCCAGCCCCCCGCCCCGCCTCCCGCGGGCTGCACCGAGCCACCGACGAGCACGACGCGTGCGGCGTCGCGTTCGTCGTCGACGTCCACGGGCGGCGAGGCCACCGCATAGTCGAGCTGGGCCTCGACGCCTTGTGCAACCTCGAGCACCGGGGGGCCTCGGGCGCCGAGGCGGACACCGGCGACGGCGCCGGGATCCTCCTGCAGGTCCCCGACGCGCTGTACCGGGCGGTCGCCGGGGTGTCGCTGCCACCGGCCGGCGCCTACGGGACCGGCATCGGGTTCCTCCCCACAGATCCCGTCGCCGCCGGGGAGGTCGCCCGCGGCTTCGAGCGCCTCGCTGCCGACGAGGGCCTCCGCGTGCTCGCCTGGCGCGACGTCCCCTCCGACGCCGAGGCCGCCGGGGTCGGCCCGAGCGCCCGCGAGGCGATGCCCGCGCTGCGCCAGCCCTTCGTCGCCTCCGCCGACGGAGCGACCGGCCTCGACCTCGAGCGGCGACTGTGGTTCCTGCGCAAGCGGGCCGAGCGCGACCTCGACGTGTACTTCCCCTCGCTGTCGGGCCGGACGGTGGTCTACAAGGGGATGCTCACCGCCCCCCAGGTGCGGGGCTTCTTCCCCGACCTCACCGACGAGCGGACCGACACCGCCCTGGCGCTGGTCCACTCCCGCTTCTCGACCAACACCTTCCCGAGCTGGCCGCTCGCCCACCCCTACCGCTACGTGGCCCACAACGGGGAGATCAACACCCTGCGGGGCAACCGCAACTGGATGCGGGCCCGGGAGGCCCTGCTCGCCTCCGACCTGCTCCCCGGGGACCTCGCCCGGGCGTTCCCGATCGTCTCGGAGGGGGCGAGCGACTCAGCCAGCTTCGACGAGGTGCTCGAGCTGCTCCACCTCGCCGGACGGTCCCTGCCCCACGCGGTGCTGATGATGATCCCCGAGGCGTGGGAGAACCACGCGTCGATGGACCCCGCCCGCCGCGCCTTCTACGCCTACCACGCCGCGTTGATGGAGCCGTGGGACGGGCCGGCGTCGATCGCCTTCACCGACGGCACGGTGATCGGGGCGGTCCTCGACCGCAACGGGCTGCGCCCCTCCCGCTACTGGGTGACCGCCGACGGACTGGTGGTGATGGCCTCCGAGGTCGGGGTGCTCGACGTCGCCCCCGAGCAGGTCGTCACCCGCGGCCGGCTCCAGCCGGGGCGCATGCTGCTGGTCGACACCGCCCGGGGCTGCCTGGTCGACGACGACGAGATCAAGGCCGAGCTGGCCGCTGAGCACCCCTACGGGGAGTGGCTCGCCGCGCAGCAGATCCACTTCGACGACCTCCCGCCGCGCTTCACGCTGACCCCCCAGCACGCGTCGGTCGTGACCCACCAGCGGCTGTTCGGCTGGACCGACGAGGACCTCGAGGTACTGCTCGGGCCGATGGCCCGGACCGGCGCGGAGCCGATCGGGTCGATGGGCACCGACACCCCGCTGGCGGTGCTGTCCGCCCGCCCCCGGCTGCTCTACGACTACTTCACCCAGATGTTCGCCCAGGTCACCAACCCGCCCCTCGACGCGATCCGCGAGGAGCTGGTCACCTCGATGGCCGGGACCGTCGGACCGGAGGGCAACTTGTTGGAGCCCCGGCCGGAGAGCGCCAACCAGATCGTGCTGCCCCAGCCGGTGCTCACCAACGAGGAGCTGGCCAAGCTGCTCTACGTCAACGAGGACGGCACCCGCCCGGGCTGGGCGAGCTTCGCGGTCGACGGGCTGTTCCCGGTCCACGGGGAGGGCACCCCGGGCACCAGGATGGCCGCGGCCCTGGACGGCATCTGTGCCCGGATCTCCGCCGCCGTCGCCGACGGGGCGAAGATCGTGGTGCTCTCCGACCGCCACAGCTCCCCGGAGCTGGCACCGGTCCCCGCTCTGCTGCTCACCGCCGCGGTGCACCACCACCTGGTGGCCACCAAGGACCGCACCCGGGTCGGCCTGGTCGTCGAGACCGGCGAGGCCCGCGAGGTGCACCACCTCGCGCTGCTGATCGGCTACGGCGCCGCGGCGGTCAACCCCTACCTGGCGTTCGAGACGATCGAGGACCTGATCCGCGACGGCGCCCTCGGCCACATCACCCCCAGGCGGGCGGCACGCAACTACGTGAAGGCGTGCGGCAAGGGGGTGGTGAAGATCATGTCGAAGATGGGCATCTCGAAGATCG
>JAJZWW010000179.1 GCA_021846485.1 Actinomycetes bacterium | reverse complement strand
GCGCCGGCCGGAAGGAGGAGCCGAGGCGAATGAGCGGACGTACGCTGATCCGCGGCGGGAGGGTGCTGGACGGCCGGGGAGGCCCGCCGGCGGCGGCCGACGTGGTCCTCGAGGGCGACCGGATCGTGGACGTCGGCCCCGGCCTCGACGGGGACGAGGCGGTCGACGCCACCGGGATGACCGTGGTGCCCGGCCTGTTCGACTGCCACGTCCACGTGACCTCCGACGGACCCGACCTGTTGAGAGCCCTCGGCCGGCCGTTCTCGTACCAGTTCTTCCGGGCGGCCGCCAACCTGTCGGCGACCCTCGACTGCGGGATCACCACGGTCCGGGATGCCGGGGGCGCCGACCTCGGGGTGAAGACCGCGGTGGACGACGGACTGGTGGAGGGACCTCGGATGCAGGTGGCCATCACGATCCTCAGCCAGACCGGTGGGCACAACGACGGGTGGGTGCCCTCGGGATGCTCCATCGGCCGAGGCCACTGCTGCGGACCGCTTCGTCATGGCCCACGCCCAGTCGACCGAGGGGATCAAGGCCGCCGTGCGAACCGGGGTCCGGTCCGTGGAGCACGGCATCTTCCTCGACGACGAGGCGATCTCCATGATGCTCGAAGCGGGCACCTGGCTGGTCCCCACCCTCGTCGCCCCCCACGCGGTCCTCGCGGCCGCCGCCGCTGGTGCCCGGGTGCCGCCCGAGTCGGTCCGCAAGGCGGAGGACGTGGTCGGCTACCACGCCGAATCCTTCCGCCGAGCGGTGGCCGCCGGCGTCAAGGTCGCGATGGGCACCGACAGCGGCGTGGGGGAGCACGGCACCAACCTCGACGAGCTCGCGCTCATGGCCGCGGGAGGGATGGACCCCCTCGGGGTGTGGCAGGCGGCCACCTACTCCGCGGCACAGCTGATGGGCCTCGGCGACGAGCTCGGCTCGCTCGAAGCGGGGAAGCGGGCCGACGCCGTGGCGGTCGCCGGCGACCCGGCCGACCTGGCCGAGCTGAGATCACGCATCCGCGGCGTCTGGAAGGACGGGACCCGGGTCCGGTAGCCGCAGCCACCCCGGCCGGCCCCAACCCTCCTGGATCCCCACGCAATGTGGCGGAGCTGCGCGTAGGGTGCCGACGGTGATCGACTACGCAGTTGCAGGGGTGGAGGGGGCGCTCGCCGCCGGCGCGCGCTACGCCGACGCGAGGATCATGGAGGTCCGGTCCGAGGCGATGGTGGCCCAGAACGGCGAGGTCCGGGCCCTCCGCCAGCGGGAGCGGGCCGGAGTCGGGGTCCGGGCGCTCATCGGGTCGTCGTGGGGCTTCTTCGCCGCCGGCGAGCTGACCGACGCCTCGGCGCGCCGGGCGGGGGAGCTGGCGGCAGAGACCGCCCGGGCCTCGGCCCGGGTCCCGGGCCCCCCGCTCGAGCTGGCGGCGGTGCCGGCGGTCACCGACCACTGGGAGAGCCCCTGCGAGGAGGACCCGCTGTCGGTGTCGTTGGCGGAGAAGACCGACCTGCTCGTCGGGGTCACCCGCAGCGGGCTGAGCGCCGGCGCCCAGCTCGCCGTGGCCGACTACCAGATCTGGGACACCCGCAAGTGGTTCGCGTCGAGCGAGGGAGCCCGCATCTCCCAGCGGATCCGGGAGTGCGGGGGTGAGCTGTCGGTCACCGCGGTCGGTGACGGGGAGACCCAGCGGCGCTCCTACCCGGGGATCCGGGGCCAGTACGCCACGAGCGGTTGGGAGATGATGCGACGGCTGGACTTCCCGGGCAACGCCGAGCAGGTCGGGGAGGAGGCCGTCGCCCTGCTCTCGGCGCTCCCGTGCCCTTCGACCACCACCGACTTGGTGCTCGGGTCGGAGCAGATGGCCCTCCAGATCCACGAGTCGGTGGGCCACGCCACCGAGCTGGACCGGATCCTCGGTTGGGAGGCGGCCTTCGCCGGCACCTCGTGGCTCGACCTGGGTCGGCTCGGCTCGCTGCGCTTCGGCTCCGAGCTGATGAACGTCACCGCCGACGCCACGATCCCCGGGGCCCTCGGATCGTTCGGCTACGACGACGAGGGGACCCCGGCCCGTCGGGTCGACATCGTCCGCGACGGGATCTGGGTGGGGGTCCTCTCGGGCAGGGACTCCGCAGCGCTCGCCGGTATCCCGGCGGGGGGGATGGTCCGCGCCGACGGCCACGACCGCATCCCGATGGTGAGGATGACCAACGTGGGCCTGGTGCCGGGCCCGCACTCCCTGGAGGAGATGATCGCCGAGACCGGCGAGGGGATCTACATGGACACCAACCGGTCGTGGTCGATCGACGACCGCCGGCTCAACTTCCAGTTCGGTTGCGAGATCGCCTGGGAGATCAGGGACGGACGCCGGGGCCGGATGCTGCGCAACCCAACCTATACCGGGATCAGCCCGAAGTTCTGGGGGTCCATGGACATGGTCGGCGGAGCATCCGAGCTGACCAACTGGGGGACCCCCAACTGCGGCAAGGGCCAACCCTCCCAGGTCGGCCACACCGGGCACCCGGCGGTGCCTTGCAGGTTCCGGGGGGTCCGGGTGGGGGTGCGCGGGTGAGCACCTCGCTGCCCCGGGACGACGACGCGCTGGGCGCCGTCGCCGACCGTGTGCTCGAGATGCTCGCCGGTCGGGCGGAGGCGGCGGTCACCGTCACCCACCTGAGCGAGGGCCTGACCCGCTTCGCCAACTCCTTCATCCACCAAAACGTCGGGGACGAGCACGTCTCGGTGACCTTCGACGTGGTCCTCGGTGGGCGCTCGGCGTCGGCCTCGGCCAGCGGGACCGGAGACGACGCGCTCGCCCGGCTGGTCGACGCCGCCCTCGCGGCAGCTTCCGTCCAGCCGGTCGACCGGGACTGGGCGGGTCTCGCCCCTCCGGCGCCGGTGGCCTTCGGGCCCCACGACTCCTGGGACCCGGCGACCGCCACCGCTGGACCCGCCGAGCGCGCCGACCTGGTCGCCGCCTTCGTCGCCGCCGGCGAGGGCTTGGAGGCGGCCGGGTACTGCGAGACGTCGGCGGAGCGGTCGGTCTTCGCCAACTCCGCAGGCCAGCGTGCGGTCAGCGCGGTGACCAAGGCGGCGATCGACGGGATCCAGCGCTGCGAGGGCTCCGACGGGGTCGGCTCCATCCTCGCCGGCCGGCTGGCCGAGCTGGACGGGGAGGCGGCCGGCCGTCGGGCAGCCGGCAGCGCACGGCGGGGGGAGGACCCGGTGGAGCTGCCACCGGGTCGCTACGAGGTCGTGCTCGAGCCCCGGTGCGTGGCGTACATGCTCGACTTCTTGACGGTATACGGCTTCAACGCCCGAGCGGTGCAGGAGTCCCGCTCCTACGTGCGCCTGGGGGAGCGCCAGATGGACCGGGCCCTGTCGATCTGGGACGACGTCACCGACGCGCGTCAGCCGGGCCCGGCGTTCGACGCCGAGGGGACCCCCAAGCAGCGCACCTCCCTGGTGCAAGAGGGGCGGTCGGTGGGGCTGGCCCACGACCGCCGCACGGCCGCCAAGGCGGGCCCGGGGGTGAGCGGCAGCGGCCACGCGGTGCCGGGTGGAGCGGCGAGCGGCCCGGTGGCCCGCAACCTGTTCCTCGACGGCGCCGAGCGCGCCCCGATCGAGACCCTCGTCGGAGGGGTGCGGCGCGGCCTGCTCGTCAAGGACTTCTGGTACGCCCGCGTCCTCGACCCGAAGACCCTCGTGGTCACCGGGCTCACCCGCAACGGCGTGTTCCTGATCGAGGACGGTCAGGTCGGCCGGGCGGTGGGCAACCTGCGCTTCACCCAGTCGCCGGTGTCCGCTTTCGGCCCGGGCAGGGTGCTCGGCGTGGGCGACGACGCGACGCTGGCCCCGGGAGGCCTGCACCTCGCGTGGCACCACACCCCGAGCCTCCGCCTGGCCGGCTGGAACTTCACCGGCAACGCCTCCGGCTGAGCCCGGCCCCTTCGCGGCCGGATGCCTGGCCGCACTCGGCCGGTGACTCGACTCCGGCCCCTCCGGTCAGTAGTACAGGGGCCCCTGGAAGCGGTGGAGCCGGAGGTGGTCGGGCCGGTCGGGGCGCATCCACACGTAGCCGTACTCCCACCGTCCGGCCCGGTCGCGCAGGTCGCCGAGGGCCAGCTGGGCGGGTTCGGAGAGGTACTTCCCGGCGGCGCAGCTCGCCGTGCAGGTGTTCACCACGAGCGTCGCCCGGCCGGTCGCCTGGGGTGCGCCCCAGCCGGTCCAGGTGATCTGCTCGAGGTAGGTGCTGGCGTCGGCGCAGGTGAGCACGAACCGCAGCGGGCAGGATGACCACGTGGCCGCGACCGTCCTCCAGCTGAGCGACACGCACCTGGTCGCCGACCCCGCCGGCCGTCCCCACGGGCGGTACCCGGGGCGCCGCCTGGCCGCGGTGATCGCGGCCGCTCGCGCGGCCGGCCCGGTGGACCTGGTGCTGCTGACCGGGGACGTCACCGACGACGCCAGCGTGGGGGCGGCCCGCCGGGCGGCGGAGCTGATCGCCCCGCTCGGCGCGCCGGTGCTGGCGGTGCCCGGTAACCACGACCGAGGCCCGGAGCTCGAGGAGGTCTTCGGCCCGCCGGCGCCGGCGGAGCTCGCCGGATGGACGGTGGTGGCCGTGTCCTCCCGGCTCCCGGGCCGGGTGGAGGGGGCGGTGGACCCCGCCGCCGTGCTGGGCCTGCTCGACGACGCCGGCGCACGCCCGGCGCTCCTGGCGCTCCACCACCCCCCGGCGGGTCCGAGCAGCCACGGGTGGTTCCAGCTCGGCGGGGCGGGCGAACTGCTCGCCGGGCTGGACCGGCGGCCGCAGGTCCGCCTCGTGGTGAGCGGCCACCTCCACCAGCCCTTCGAGGTCGTGTCGGGGGGCCGCACGACCCTCGGCGCCCCGTCGACCCTCTACGCCCTGCGCCACGACGGCGACGCCTGGGAGCCCGACGACACCGTGGCCTGTGGGGCCCGCCTGCTACGCCTCGGGCCGGAGGGCGAGTGGAGCTCGGAGCTGATCCCCTTGGGCGCGGGGGTGGATGCCGAGGTCGGTGCGGGGCGAGGCGAGCCGGGCGGTGCAGGTCAGGGGCGTCCCGGCGCGTCCGGGGAAGGGCGGCGGTGACCCCTGGCGCCGCCGACGGCCCACCGGCCGGGGGCCCCACCGGAGGAGCCGGCGAGCACCAGGGAGCCGTGCCGGAGCTCCCAGGCCGCCCGGACCGGGACGCCAGACCGGCGACCTGGGTCGCCCCGATGCTCGCCAGGGCGGTCGATCCCGCACGTCACGGGCACCCGGGGGGATGGCAGTACGAGCCCAAGCTGGACGGGTTGCGCTGCATCGCCGTCCGCAACGGCCCGCAGGTCGATCTCTGGTCCCGCAACCACCTGTCCTACACCGCGCGCTTCCCGGAGGTGGCCGCTGCCGTCGCGGGGTTGCCGGCCAGCTCCTTCGCCCTCGACGGCGAGCTGGTCGCCTTCGACGGAGCCCGGGTGAGCTTCGCCCGCCTGCAGCGTCCCGACGCGCCCGTCGTCGCGGTGCTGGTCGCCTTCGACCTGTTGCACCTGCTCGGCCGGGACACCACCGACCTGCCCCTCGGTGACCGCCAGGCCCTCCTGCGACGGTTGTTCCACGGCTCGGGCCCGACGCTCCGGGTGGTCGAGGTGCTCGAAGGTGATCCGCCGGGGCTCCTGCGGCGGGCCTGCGACGAGGGCCAGGAGGGGTTGGTCGCCAAGCGCCGGGGCTCGCGGTACCGCTCGGGTCGTTCCGGCGACTGGGAGAAGCTCAAGTGCAGTGGCCGCCAGGAGCTGGTGGTCGCCGGTTGGACCGAGCCTTCCGGGTCCCGGGCCGGATTCGGAGCCCTGCTGCTCGGCTACTACGACGAGCGGGGGGTGCTGCGCTACGCCGGGAAGGTCGGGACGGGTTTCGACGGCGCCACCCTGCGCTCCGTGCACGCCGAGCTGGTCACCAGGGAGCTGCCCGTGCCGCCGTTCGGGGAGCAGGTGGAGGTGAAAGGCGCCCATTGGGCGCGGCCCGAGCTGGTCGCAGCGGTCAGCTTCAGTGAGTGGACCGCTGGCGGCCGTCTCCGCCACCCGTCGTTCCAGGCCCTGCGGCGGGACAAGGCTGCCAGTGAGGTGCGCCGCGAGGCGCCCGGTCGGCAGTGACAGGCGGACTGGGCCAGACTGGGGTATGCCGCTCCAACGCCTCAACCATGCTGTGCTGTGGGTCCGTGACATCGAGCGCAGCGTCGCGTTCTACCGTGACGTGCTCGGTTTCCGTACGCGAGCCGAGAGCCCTGGTAGGGCGGTCTTTCTCGTCGCCCCGGGCAGCGGCAACGACCACGACCTCGGGTTGTTCGCCATCGGCGACGGCGCGGGCGACAGCGAGGCGGGCACTCGGACTGTCGGGCTGTACCACCTGGCCTGGGAGGTCGACACCCTGGCGGAGCTGGCCCGCCTGCGCGCTGCGCTCGAAGCGGCCGGGGCTCTTGTGGGCACCTCGGACCACACCGTCTCCAAGTCGCTCTACGCCAAGGACCCTGACGGCATCGAGCTCGAGGTGGCCTGGATGGTGCCCGGGGACCCCGCTGCCGGCCAGGGCGGAGCGGGGGTCGCACCACTGGACCTGGAGGCGGAGATCGCCCGGTACGGGCCGGAACGCCCCACCCGTGCCCTTAGTTAGGACCCTTCCGGCAACTACTTGGACGGCGTTACCAACTTCGGCCGTGTCAGCACACGGTTCTCGGCCTTCGGCCGTCCAAGTGGTTG
>JAJZWW010000178.1 GCA_021846485.1 Actinomycetes bacterium | reverse complement strand
TCGGGAGGACGGTCGCGCCGGCGCCGGACGCCGGACCCCCCACGACGGAGGCGATGCTCCGGGGAGATCCGGCGCGGCCCCTCGGGCTGCGTGGGCGGCCGCCGACCGGGACGCCCGTCGCGCGCCTCAGGGGGTGCGCTCGGGCGCTGCACCTCGCCGGGCAGGGCTCGCCGGCCGTCCGGGCGACTCGGGCCGGGCCGGTCGGCCGGCTCCCCGCGACGGTCGGGGTCGCTCTGCCGGGTCGACTGGAGCGCCGGGTCGGCGGGTCCCGGGAGCGGGGGAGGGGCGGCGCGGGAGAGCTGGGTCTACTTCTCCGGCAGGGCCTGTCCGGAGACCGCCGGATGGAGGTTCGCCGCCCGGAGCCCGGCGCGGCGACACCGGGGCAGGCGCCCCCCGATGGGGCTCCGTGGCCCGCCGCGGTGCAGCTGAGGTGCGTCGCGGCGAGCATGCCGAGCGGGCCAGGGCCAGCGAGGTGTGGAGGACGCCGGCTGCTCGGAGCGGCGACCGGGAGCCCTGGGTCCCTGGCGAGGTCTGGGTGGCCGAAGCGCCAGGGGAGGGAGGCGAGCCCGCGGGGCGCGGCGCCGCTTCCCCCGCGCCGGGCGAGGCGCGGGGGCGGCGCACCGAGCCCACCCCGTCGGCCGGGGGATCCCCCGGCCGAGCACGCCGCTCAGAGGGAGCGACCGGTCACCGCCACAAGGTGCCCGCTCCGATCGTCGCCGAGCTCGCCGCCGCTGTGGGCGCTCCGCGTGGCGACCGCCTCGCCGCCCGGCTGGCCGAGGCGAGCCACGCCTACCAGCGGGAGCGCTACCAGGAGGCCCGCCAGCTGCTGCGTCCGCTGGCGACGGAGACCCCGGATGCCCCGGCGGTGAGGGAGCTGCTCGGCCTCACCCTCTACCGTCTGGACCAGTGGCGGGCGGCAGCCAGGGAGCTGGAGGCCTACCGTCGCCTCACCGGCTCTTTCGACCAGTACCCCGTGCTGGCCGACTGCTACCGCGCCCTCCGGCGCTACTCCGAGGCGGAGGCCCTCTGGGAGGAGCTGCGCGCCGCCTCACCCGACGCCGACTTGGTGGCGGAGGGACGGATCGTCGCCGCCGGTTGCCGGGCCGACCAGGGCGACCTGCGGGGCGCGCTGGCCCTCATGGCACGCGGGACCCGCAAGGTGGAGCATCCCCGGGAGCGGCACCTCCGTCAGTGGTACGTGCTCGCCGACCTCTGCGAGCGGGCAGGCGAGCTGCCCCAGGCCCGGGAGCTGTTCGGAAGGGTCGCGGCCGCCGATCCCGAGGCGTTCGACGTCCGCTCCCGCCTGCGCGCGCTGAACTGAGCCGGCGCCGCTGATAGCGGATCGCTTGGTTTGTCGTGCCGGTGCCGGTGCCGGGAGTACAGTACCGGCCGGAACTGGGTGCACTGGGCCGAAGTGGGTGCATTCAATGCTCTATTCGGGTGTCGAAAGCACCCAGTTCGGCTCTACGCACCCGGTTTGCGCGCCTCCAGTGACCGGCCACCCTCGGCGGACATCGTAGCGCCCTGGGTGTGCAGCCGAGTACGCAACTGGCCTGCTCCGGTGGGCTCGGGCGAGCGACGAGGTGGTCGACCTCGGTTCAGCACGGACCTCCGTCGGGGCCCGCCCCGCCCCATCGCCCCAGCGTGACCGACGTCGCACCCCCTGCCTACCGTACCTTGGGATCCAGGTCCTCGGGGCAACCGCCCTTCGATCGTTCCCGGGTGCGGGAGCCATGGCCCGCCCGGTCGGACGAGCGGATGAGCGGATGAGCGAGGGAGCGGATCTGATGTTGACCCTGAACGAGGCAGTGGTGGCCGGGCGCCTCTCCCGGCCTGCAGGGCAGCGGGTGCTGCCCTCCGGGACGACGGTGGTCGGGCTGGAGGTGACGGTGGCAGTGGAGGGTGGCCGAGGCGAGACCGTGCCGGTCACCTGGCCAGACGCCCCAGCTTGGGCAGCCACCCTCGACGTGGGCCAGGAGGTCCTGGTCACCGGGCGGGTACGCCGCCGCTTCTTCCAGGCCGGCGGGACCACCCAGAGCCGGACCGAGCTCGTGGCCCGCCGGGTGGTCCGGCTGCCGGCGGCGCGCCTGGCTCGCTTGGCGCTCGCCGAGGTCAGCGCCCACGTCGAGGACGCCGCCGTCGGCTCCCAGTCCTGAGGAACCTTCCGGCAACTACCACTCAGGTCCTGAGCCGCGCCGGAGCCCCAGCCGCCTGGGCCGCGCCGGAGCCCCAGCCGCCTGAGCCGCGCCGGAGCCCCAGCCGCCTCAGCCGCGCCGGAGCCCCAGCCGGCGAGCGGCCGGCCGGTCGCGGAGCCGGCCAGGCCCGGGCCGGCTGGTCAGCTGCCGTGGCGGGAGCCGGCGGCGACCAGCCACTCGAGCAGCAGGGCCACGCCGTCGTCGTGGTTGCCCGGTAAGACGCCGTCGGCTCGCACCAAGACCTCCTCGGCAGCGTTGGCCATGGCGAGCCCCCGCCCGGCCCACTCGAGCATCGGCAGGTCGTTGTGGTTGTCGCCGGCGGCCACCACCCCGGCTGGCTCCACGCCGAGGCGGGTGCACACCCGGGCGAGGGCCGTCGCCTTGGTGATCCCCACGACCCCGATGTCGACCCAGTCGAGCCCCGAGGTGGTGATGTGGGCTTCCGGCCCGAGCACCGGGCGCAGGCGGTCGATGAGCTCGAGGGACGACAGGCCCGGGCGCCGGGCGATCAACTTCAAGCACCCGGGGGCCAGGACCGCCACCAGATCGTCTGTCTGGTGGATGACCTCGTCCCAATCGACCTCGGCGTCGAAGAAGCTCGACTCGTGGGTGAACGCGTCGAGGTTGTCCGCCGCGAAGCAGATCCCCGGTTCGGCCCGTCGGCTCTTGGTCACCAAGCGGGCAGCCAGCTCACCAGGGAGGTGGTCCATCTCCACCACCCGGGCGTGCTCGAGGTCGACCACCACCGCTCCGTTGGAGCACACCCCGAAGGGCCCCAGGCCGGCATCTACGGCCAGGTCCCAGAGGCTCTGGGGGGGTCGGCCGGTCACCGGGACGACGTGGATCCCGGCTTGCCTGGCGGCAGCCACCGCCTCCGCAGCGCGCGACGAGACGGTCCCGTCGGGGGACAGGAGGGTCCCGTCCAGGTCGGTGGCCACCACCTCCACCGAGGCGGGGTGGATCCCCTCCGCCCAGGGCGGCCGCGACCTCCTCGTCTGCACGATCCGGAGGCTACTGGGCGCCCGCCGGTCCCCCACCGCCACGCCGGCCGACTGCTGCCACACCCGACCGTCACCCCTCCACCGCCCCACCGTGCGCCGGCCGGCCTAGGCTCGGGGGAGAGGCTTTCGACGCGAGGAGCTGCACACCATGGACCTGCAGGAGCTACTGGGCGACGAGGCGGGGGCGCTGTTGTCGCACACTTGCAAGGGCGTCGCCGCCGACGACCTCGAGCTCCCGGGGCCCGACGCAGTCGAACGGGTGATGGAGCGCTCCGACCGGCCGGTCCAGGTGTTGCGCAACCTGGCCCAGATGTACCGGACCGGGCGACTGGGGGGCACTGGGTACCTGTCGATCCTGCCCGTCGACCAGGGGGTCGAGCACTCCGGAGCGGCCAGCTTCGCCAAGAACCCGGCCTACTTCGACCCGATGAAGCTGGCCGAGCTGGCCGTCGAGGGGGGCTGCAACGCATTCGCCACCACTCTCGGCGTGCTCGGCATGGTCTCCCGCCGCTACGCCCACCGCATACCCCTCATCGCCAAGCTCAACCACAACGAGCTGCTCACCTATCCCAACGCCTACGACCAGGTGATGTTCGGCTCGTCGCGCCAGGCCTACGACCTCGGCGCAGCGGGGGTCGGGGCGACGATCTACTTCGGCTCCGCGGAATCGACCCGGCAGCTGCAGGAGGTGTCCGAGGCCTTCCAGGAGGCCCACGAGCTCGGCATGTTCACCGTCTTGTGGTGCTACCTGCGCAACGACGCGTTCAAGAAGGACGGCGTGGACTACTCGGTGTCGGCCGACCTGACCGGCCAGGCCAACCACCTGGGGGTCACGATCGAAGCCGACGTGATCAAGCAGAAGATGGCCGAGGGCAACGGTGGGTACCGGGCCCTCGGGTACGGCCGCACCGACCCCCTCGTGTACGACCAGCTGACCACCGACCACCCGATCGACCTCACCCGCTGGCAGGTGGTCAACTGCTACGCCGGGCGGATCCCGCTCATCAACAGCGGTGGCGAGTCCCGCGGGTCGAGCGACCTGGCACAGGCGGTGCGTACGGCGGTGATCAACAAGCGCGCCGGCGGCGCCGGCCTGATCACCGGGCGCAAGGCATTCCAACGGCCGATGCGTGACGGTGTCGAGATCCTCCACGCGGTCCAGGACGTCTACCTGGAGCGCAGCGTAACCGTGGCCTGACCGCTGCCCGGCAGGCCCGCCCCCGGGGCGCGTCGGCGACCGGGCCCGGGAACGTCGCCGCCCCGCCGTAGAATGGCCTCGGCGTCCGGTGACCCAAGACCCGGCCGGGCCCGGCCCACCGAGGAGGGCACCAGCGATGACCGAAGTAGCCGCCCGAGGACACGAGGACCCCTCCGGGGTCCCCCACCAGGTCCTCGACCGGGTCGTGATCCGCTTCGCCGGGGACTCCGGCGACGGCATGCAGCTGACCGGTGACCGCTTCACCACCTCCTCGGCGCTGTTCGGCAACGACCTGTCCACCCTTCCCGACTTCCCCGCGGAGATCCGGGCGCCGGCCGGGACCCTCGCAGGGGTCTCCGCCTTCCAGGTCCACATCTCCGACCACGACATCCTCACCCCCGGGGACCGTCCCGACGTGCTGGTCGCGATGAACCCGGCAGCCCTCGAGGCCAACGTCGCCGACCTCGACCCGGGCTCGACGATGATCGTCAACACCGACGCCTTCGAGGAGCGCAACCTGGCCAAGGCGGGATACGCGTCCAACCCCCTCCAGGACGGGTCGCTCGACGCTTTCCGGGTGTTCGAAGTGCCCATGACCTCGATCACCCTGGAGGCGGTGAAGCCCTCGGGCACCAAGCCCCGGGACGCCGAGCGCTCGAAGAACTTCTTCGCCCTCGGCCTGGTCAGCTTCATGTACACCCGCCCGGTGGAGCCGACCCTCGAGTGGATCGCCGAGCGGTTCTCCGGGGCGCCGATGGTGGCCGAGGCCAACACCCTCGCGTTCAAGGCCGGCTCGAACTTCGGGGAGACCGCCGAGCTGTTCGACTCGGTCTACGAGGTCCGCCCCGCCCACTTGGAGCCGGGGACCTACACCAACGTCTCGGGCAACACCGCCATCGCCTGGGGGCTCGTAGCGGCGAGCCGGCTCGCCGGCCTGCCGCTGTTCCTCGGCAGCTACCCGATCACCCCGGCGTCGGACATCCTCCACGAGCTCTCCAAGCGCAAGAACTTCGGCGTGCGCACCTTGCAGGCGGAGGACGAGATCGCCGGGATAGGGGCGGCCCTCGGAGCAGCCTACGGCGGCGCGCTGGGGGTGACCACGACGAGCGGCCCGGGCATCGCCCTGAAGAGCGAGACGATGGGCCTGGCGGTCAGCTTGGAGCTGCCTCTGCTGGTCCTCGACATCCAACGGGGCGGACCGTCCACCGGGCTGCCCACCAAGACCGAGCAGGCCGACCTACTGCAGGCGATGTTCGGTCGCCACGGGGAGTCCCCGATCCCGATCGTCGCCCCGGCGACGCCCGGCGACTGCTTCTTCGTCGCCATCGAGGCGGCCCGCATCGCCCTGCGCTACCGCACCCCGGTGCTGATCCTCTCCGACGGCTACCTGGCCAACGGCGCCGAGCCGTGGCGGATCCCCGACGTCGAGGCCCTGCCGGACATCAGCGTGGAGCTCGCCTCGGAGCCCAACCACACCCGCCCCGACGGCAAGGCCGAGTTCTGGCCCTACCTCCGCGACCCGGTGACCCTCGCCCGCCCCTGGGCGGTGCCCGGCACCCCCGGCCTCGAGCACCGCATCGGGGGTCTGGAGAAGGCCGACGGCTCGGGTGCGGTCTCCTACGCCCCGGACAACCACGACCGCATGGTCCGCCTGAGGGCGGCGAAGGTGGCGGGGATCGCCACGGACATCCCCCCTGTCGAGGTCGACGACCCCGACGAGGGTGCTGAGGTGCTGGTGCTCGGTTGGGGGTCCACCTACGGAGCGGTCGCCGCCGGGGCGCGCCGGGTCCGTGCCCGGGGCCGGCGGGTGGCGACCGCCCACCTGCGCCACTTGAACCCGTTCCCCCCGAACCTGGGCGAGGTGCTCTCCCGCTACCCGAGGGTCCTGGTCCCGGAGATCAACCTCGGCCAGCTGGTCAAGCTGGTGCGCGCCGAGTACCTGGTCGACGCCCGCCCGCTGTCGAAGGTGAGCGGCCAGCCGTTTCGCGCCGGCGAGATCGAGCGGGCGATCCTCGAGCTGCTCGACGCCTCCCCGACCGACCGCCAGCCCGTCGCTCCCGCCCCGAAAGGCATCGTATGACCGACACCGCGGCCCCGGCCGCCACCGACACCGCGGCCCCGCAAACCGCGGCAGCGCAAACCGCGGCAGCGCAAACCGCGGCAGCGCCCGTCACGGTCGGCGCCGTGCCGGTCACCACCAAGAAGGACTGGTCGAGCGACCAGGAGGTCCGCTGGTGCCCGGGGTGCGGCGACTACTCGATCCTCACCGCGGTCCAGATGCTGATGCCCGATCTCGGCGTGCGACGTGAGGACACGGTGTTCGTGTCGGGGATCGGCTGCAGCTCGCGCTTCCCCTACTACATGGACACCTACGG
>JAJZWW010000177.1 GCA_021846485.1 Actinomycetes bacterium | reverse complement strand
GCCGGGGTGCCGGCCGCCGCCGATGGCGGTTTCAGCCCTTCTTCGCCGGGGTGCAGGGCCGGGGGTCGTAGGGAGTCAGCTGGTTGCGGGCGGTGTTGGCGGCCACCTCCCCGTTGGGGCTCGGGATCGTCGTGGTCGTCGAGGCACCGGTGGTCGCCGACGAGGCGGCCGTGGCCGAGCTGCCCGAGGCGGTGAGCTCCCCGGTCGCGGTCACCGCGGTGCCCAGGTCGACGACCACCCGGCCGGCCGGCACCGCGGCGACCGGTTGGAGCATGACCGCGCCCTGCAGGCGGTGCAGCACCGCCAGGCCCATCGACACCTGGCCGGGGTGGTACTGAACGTAGGTCTCGGAGGTGCTCGCCTCGACGGTCGCCCACCCCGGGTTGCCGACCGGCAGCCCGTCGCGCTTCAAGGCGGCGGTCACCGTCGCCGCCGGCGCGGTGCCGGCTCCGGTGCCGTCCACGACCACCACCTGCTTCGGGGTGGTCGTGGCGAGCACTCCGGGGTCCCACTGTTGGATCGCGTTCCAGTCGGTCGGCTGCACGGGGAAGTCGACGTCCCCGTAGTTGACCCCACCGAAGGTGTAGCCGGTCAGCGCCGCTCCACCGGTGGTGACCGGGATGGTGAGGGTCCTGATCGAGCCGGCGGCCAGGTGGCCGAAGCGCTGCACCAGGGGGAGCAGCTGGGACTCGAGGCCCGGGTCCATCACGATCTGGTTGATGAGGGCGTGCACGAAGTGCACCGCGGTTAACGGGTTGGAGAGCCCCTTGTGCTCCGCCCGGGTGAGCAGCGCCTTCAAGAACTCGTGGTCCCGGACGATGCGCGCCAGGTCGGACTCGGGGTCGGCGGGCCACGCGGCCGGGTTGGCGGGGCTCACCCCGGGCGGGTCGTAGCGCAGGTGCCGGGAGCGCACCAGCGCGAGGGCCTGGAAGCCGTGGATCAGCTGGCATCCGGTGTGGTAGATGCCGAGCAGCGAGTAGGGGTCGTAGATCCGCTCAGGGAAGTTCATCCGCAGGCCCCCGAGGGCGTTGACGGTGTTCATGAAGCCGTTGAAGTTGAGCTCCACGTAGTGGTTGATCGGGATCCCGAGGTCCTGGTGGATCGCCTTGATCAGGTTGTCCGGGCCACTCTTGCCGTTGTTGAGGGCGGCGTCGATCTTGCCCCAGTGCCCGACGAGGCTGCCCGACGGCATCGGGACGAACAGGTCCCGGGGGATCGACAGCAGCGACGCGGTGCCGGTCCGCGGGTCGAGGTGCAGGATCATCGCCACGTCCGACAGGGACCCCGACAGCACCTTGGGGTTGCCGAACTGGGCGATCTGCTGGGGGTTGGTCAGCCCCGAGCGGGTCTGGTTGCCGATGAGCAGGATGTTCTCCGGCGGCAGGCCGTGGTAGGTCTGCTTGCTCCCTGACGGCGGCGGGGTCAGGTCGGGGGCCGCGGCGGTGTGGAACGAGCCGAGCGTGGCCCGCACGTAGCCGTAGACCGAGCCGCTCGCCACGAGGGAGAGGGCGACGGCGAGGTTGATCGCCACCAGGATCCGCCGCGGCCAGCGGCGGTAGGGCCGGCGGCGGGCGCGGGGTTGGCGGTGCTGGGGGAGGTCGTGGGGCACGTTCGTGAGAAGGGCAGCCGACTTGGCTGCCCGGACGTTCTAGTCGAGAGCGGGCCGGCGCGGCACGCGGGCGAAGTCCACGCGCAGCGGCATTGCCGCGTCGCCGGCGTCGGTGCGCACCGCCAGCACTTGGTGGAGCTCGACCCTGCGCTGCACGAAACCGAGGCGGGAGCCGGCGAGGTAGAGCCGCCACACCCGTGCACGCCCCTCGCCGACCTCGGCGACCGCCTCGTCCCAGTGGGCCTCCAGGTTGGCCGACCACGCTGCGCAGGTGCGGGCGTAGTGCTCCCGGAGGTTCTCCTCGTGGCGGATCTCCAGCCCGGCATCCTGGAGGGCGGACACGATCGTGCCGACCCCCTCCAACTCCCCGTCGGGAAAGACGTAGCGCTCGATGAACCCGCGGCGGTGGGCGGCGGGCCCGGTGGTGGTGGGGCGGGTGATGCAGTGGTTGAGGAGTCGTCCACGCGGTTTCAGCTTGGAGGCGAGGAACCGGGCGTAGCCGGGGAGGTTGCGGGCCCCGATGTGCTCGGTGAGGCCGATGCTGCTCACCGCGTCGAAGCCGCCCTCGGCGACCCGGCGGTAGTCCTGGAAGCGAATCTCCGCGGCCCCGGCGACGCCGCGCTGCTCCAGCCGGCGCTGGCCCCACTCGGCTTGCTGGCGGGACAGCGTGACCCCGAGGACCGACGCCCCGTAGTGCTCGGCCGCGTGGAGGACCATCGTCCCCCACCCGCAGCCGACGTCGAGGAGCCGCTGGCCGGCCCGCAGGCCGAGCTTGCGGCAGACGAGGTCCACCTTCTCGGTCTGGGCGTCCTCGAGCGACGCCTCCGGGTGGGGGTAGACCGCGCAGGTGTAGGCCATCGTGGGGCCGAGCAGCCACTCGTAGAAGCGGTTGGAGACGTCGTAGTGGTGGCTGATCGCCCGGGAGTCCCGGGACAGGGAGTGGCGTAGCCCCCACCAAGGCCCGGGCCTCACCTCCTCGGGCGGGGGCGGCACAGGGCGCAGCACCCCCGGGCCGAGGCCGCGCAGCACCCCCAGGCGCTCACCCCAGCCGATCGCCCCGACGACCCCCCTGGAGAGCAGGCTCAGGGTCTCGTAGGTGTCGCCGTGCAGGGCGAGCGCCCCCGACACGTAGGCCCTGGCGAGGCCGAGCTCGCCGGGGGCGGTTGCCAGGTAGTTGAGGGCACGCCGGTCGAGGACCTCGACGGTGGCCACCGCGCCGGCCGGCCCGGCGCTGCTCCCGTCGTAGGCGCGGAACGCGAGCGGCAGGCCGGGGCCGACCACCTGGTAGAGGAGGGGGGCTATGGGGGCGGGCATCGCAGCGCTCCGGGTCGGGCGGGTCGGGTTCAGCGTCGCAGGACGCACTTCTGGTAGAGGTCGAGAAGACGGCCGTCGGGGTCGTAGGCCGATCGGAGGCGGCGGTACTCGGGGCCGCCGTAGAGCGCCCAGAACCGTTCCTCGTCGTAGAAGGCCGTCGAGTACAGCGACTTGCGGCCGCCGAGGCGGTCCACTTCCGCCTCGATCCAGCGGTTGTGGTGGTAGGGGTCCGTGCCGGGGCGGCGCGGGCAGCTCGACCAGATCCCGAGGTTGACCCACAGGGTCGAGGGGTCCAGGTCGTAGAGCGACCAGCGCCGGCCGGCGTCCCGGACCCGGAGGGGGCAGATCCACACAGGAGCGATACCCACCTCTCCCCGGAGTCGTTCGAGGAACACCTCGAGGTGCGCCACGGGCACCTCCACATCCTGCACCACGGCCTCCCGCTCCGGCTGGCCCAGCAGCCGGTCGAGGGCGGCTTTCCCCCCGAAGCGCTGCTCCCAGCCGAGGACCCTCCCGTACACCTCGGAGCGCAGCCACCGTGCCGGCACCAGGCGCCGCACCCCGGGGCGCTGCACCCCGAACGCCCGGGAGCACCAGAACCAGTCGGCGTCCCAGCGCCACAGGTAGTCGCGCACGGTCACCGCGTCCTCGGAACGGGCCCGCACCGAGTGGTAGTACACCGCCTTCGCGCCGTAGGAGTGCACCACCGGCGGCGGATCGGCCTGCCACGACCCGAGCGTCAAGGTGCACTCCTCGGGTCCCCACCAGACCCCGTCGACGAAGTCCACCCCCTCGCCCTCGTAGGCGCCGTCGGCGCACACCGCGACCAGCGCCTCGGCGAGGGCGGAGACCCGGCCGAACGCCACGTGGCGGAGCCGGACCCACGGGGCCACCGACTCGAGCTCGATGCGGGCGCGCAGGGCGTAGCCGAGCGTTCCGTAGGAGTTGGGGAAACCGAAGTACAAGTCCCGGTGCTCACCCTCCGGGCGGGCGGTCACGACCCGCCCGTCGCCGGTCAGCACCTCGATCTCCAGGACCGACTCGTGGGGCATGCCGTTGCGCCACGAGCTGCTCTCGATCCCGAGACCGGTGATCGCCCCGCCGAGGGTGATGGTCTTCAGCTCCGGCACCACCAGCGGCATCAGCCCGTGGGGGAGAGTGGCGTCGACCAGTTGCTCGTAGGTGGTCATCGCCGCCACGTCGGCGGTCCGGGCCCCGGGGTCCACCGCCAGGACGCCGTCGAACCCCGATACGTCGAGGCCGGCCGCGGCCCTCGACCGGGGACGGAACAGGTTGGAGGTGCGCTTGGCCAGCCTCACGGGCTCGCCGGGCGGGATCGCCCGGTACTGGGCGACCAGGGTCTCGACCCGCCGGCGGTAGCCCGTCCACGCGTCGCCGGCCTTCGGGGGCGGCGAGGCGAGCGGCATCCCCACGACGCTAGTCAGGAGCGGTCGCCGGGGGGCCGAGTGGGCGGGTGGGCGGGTGGGCGGGCGCCCCGCCGGGGTCCCGGGCGCCGGGTACCGTGCGGGCGTGAGGACCGCGATGCCGGCGACGCGCGAGGAGGCCGGAGCGGCCGACCGCGACGACCCTCTTGGCTGGTTGCGGGAGCGCTTCGCGCTCGACGACGCCCGGGCGATCTACCTGGACGGCAACTCCCTCGGCCGCCCGCCGGCCGCCGCCGGCGGTCGGCGAGGACGTCGCCCTCGTGTGCCTGTCGGCGGTCAACTTCCGTTCCGGGGCGGTCCTCGACCTGGTGGCGACGGCCGTTGCGGCCCACGCCGCCGGGGCGCTGGTGTGCTGGGACCTCAGCCACGCGGCCGGGTGCGTCCCGGTCGACCTCGACGGCAGCGGCGCCGACCTGGCCACCGGGTGCAGCTACAAGTACCTGAACGGCGGGCCAGGCGCTCCCGCCTGGCTGTACGTCCGCCGGGAGCTCCAATCGCAGCTGCGCTCGCCGGTATGGGGCTGGTGGGGTCAGCGGGACCAGTTCGCCATGGGTGACGCCTACGACCCCGCCGGCGGCATCGAGCGGTTCCATGCCGGGACGCCTTCGGTGGCCGGTCTCGTCGCGGTCGACGCCGGCGTCCAACCCCTCCTCGAGGTCGGGATGGAGGCACTCTGGGCCAAGACCTCGGCGCTGGTGGCGCTGCTCGCGGCGCGGGAGGAGGCCAGGCTCGTGCCGCTCGGCGCCCGCATCGCCAGCCCCTCGGAGCCGGCCCGCCGCGGCGGGCACCTAGCGGTCGCCCACGAGCGCGCCTGGCCGGTGGTCCGCTTGCTGGTCGACCGGGGTGGCGTCGTCGCCGACTTCCGGCCCCCCGACGTCGTGCGCCTTGCTCCGGTCGCCGCCTACACCCGCTTCGTCGACGTGTGGGACGCGGTGGAGCGAATCGCCGGAGTGCTGGCCGACCCCGCGTCGGGCGAGGCCGTTCCGCCCCGCCGGGTTACGTGACGGTCCGTGGAGCCGGCGAGGACGGCGGCGGGCTCGGGCGTTCCGGGGGCTGGCGCTCCGGAGGCGGGGCCGGGCGCTCCGGGGGCCGGCTCGGGCGCTCCGGGGGCGGGGTCGGCCGGGACGGGGTGACCGTCGCCGCTCTGGGCAAGGCCCCCTCCGGTCCGCTGCAACCCGTCGAGCTGGCCACCGCCTCGGTCCTCGCCGGCGTGACCGTGGTCCTCGTGCTGACCGGGTGGCTGCTCCCCCACGCGAGTGGCCTGATCGGGCTGGCCGTCGTCCCGATGGCCGTCGTCGCCCACCGCCACCGCCCCAGGGCGGTCGTGGCGTCGGCGGTCGCGGCGGGCACGGTGGCGTTCCTCGTCGCCGGGACCGGACCGGTGCCGACCGTGGCGCTGTGCGCCGTCGTCGGCGGGATCGCCGGCCACGCCCACCGCCGGCGCTGGCCCTGGCCGGCGGTGGTCGGCGCCGCCTTGCTGGCCGGACCGCTGCTCGGCGGTACGAGCGACCTGACGCTGGTCGCCTTCGCCCCCCTCCGACGCCTCACGATCCGTGACCTTCGCAACACCTGGGACGGCTACGCCCGCATCGTGGGCACTGTCAGCGCGCTCCGCCCCGCCGTCCACGCGGCGACCGTCGTGGTCGACGACGTGCTGCGCCTGTGGTGGTTGGCGATCCTCGCCGCCATGGTCACTGTCACCCTGGTGGCCACCGTGACCACCTGGTACTACGTGCGAGGCCTGCTCCGCCGGCTGGAGAGGGTGCCCGGAGAGGACCGGCTGGCGGGGGAGCTCCCGACCGGCGAGCCTCCGGCGCCGGTACCGGTCCGGCTCGAGGAGGTCTCGGTGCGCTACCCGGGCGCTTCCGCCGACGCCCTGTCGGGGGTCGACCTGAGCGTGGACGCCGGGGAGCGGACGGTGGTGCTCGGGCCCAACGGCTCGGGCAAGTCCACGCTGGCCCGGGTCCTGGCGGGACGCCCACCGAGCTCGGGCCGGGTGGTCCGGCCCGCCGCGGTGGGTCTCGGGCAGCCGGGTGGCACCGCCTTCGTCTCCCAGCAGCCCGAGAGCCAGGTCCTCGGTGTGCGGGTCGCCGACGACGTCGTGTGGGGTCTGCCGCGGGATTGGCCGGTCGACGTCGAAGACCTGCTTCGCGCCGTCGGCCTGGCTGGCATGGGAGGCCGGGAGACCTCCGGCCTCTCGGGCGGCCAGCTGCAGCGCCTCGCCGTGGCCGCCGCGCTCGCGCGCCGGCCGTCCCTGCTCGTCTGCGACGAGGTCACTGCCATGGTCGACGCCAGGGGCCGGTGGGAGCTGGTCGGGATCCTGTCGCGGCTCCCGGAGCGCCACGGCGTCGCCGTCGCCCAGGTCACCCACCGGGCGGAGGAGGCCGCCGGCGCCGGGCACCTCTGCCGGCTCGACGCTGGC
>JAJZWW010000176.1 GCA_021846485.1 Actinomycetes bacterium | reverse complement strand
ACACGTGGCCCATCACCTTCAGCTACTCGATCGGCGGCTACTCCACCCGTGGGGGGCTTCGCTCGGGGCTCACCTTCTCGTTGGCCTTCACCGCCCAGCGGGCCCTGGCAAGCGAGCTGGCCTATCTCGGGCTCGCCCACGTGTTCACCTTCGCCTCGGTCGACGACGTCGTCTATCTGGTGGTGGGCGCGTTGATGGTGGCGGCCGGGCTCGTCATCGTTCGCCGCAGGCGCACCATCCACCTCCACCTGCTCGGCCGCCTCCACCTGCCGGGCCTTCGCAGCCACCCGACGGGCGGCGAGGACACCGAGGACACCTTCGCCCTGCGCGACCCCCGGCCGTGGATGCCCGCCGTGCACGGGTTCGTCGCCGGTTGGGGGTTCGGTGCCTTCGCCCTCATCATCTACACGGTGCTCGCTCCCGCCGAGCACAGCGCCGCGTGGGGCTGGGTCCCCGGCGCGTTCTTCGGGCTCGGCACCATGGTCGTGCAGGTCCTCGCCGGCGGCCTCTTCGGGCTCATCGCCGCCCGCCGGGGCCTCGGGCCCGACGCCATCCGCCGGGTGGCGCTGCGGACGGCCGGCAACACGCTCACCTGGGGCGGGGTCGCCTTCGTCGCCGGCGGCGCCTTCGGGCTGATCTTCCCCGGCGCCGCCGCCCTCACCGTGGCCAGCGGGCTCCACGTCCACAACCTCGACCACCTCGGCATTGCCCTCGTCCTCGTCATGATCAGCGTCATCGGCGTCGGCATCACCACCCTCGTCCGTCAGACCCGGGCGGAGGCTCGAGCCGCCGCCAGCCGACCCTTGCTGCGCGACGCGACCGGCTGACACCCCGAGGGGCCGACTCCGGCGAGCGATCATCGGCGGAGCTCGCCGGTCGTCAGTCCTTGGCCAGGTGGTACGGGACTCGTCCGACCGCCGCGGTGCTCCGGCGGCGGAGCACGTCGGCGAGGATCGCGCCGCGCTGGTTCTGCAAGAGCCGGTGCCGCCACTTGCGGGGCTCCACCTCGGGGATGAGCACCATCACCTTGCGGTCTCGGACCTCGGCCGAGGCGAGGTAGGCGAGCACGGGCGCGGCGATGGAGCGGGTGTGCGGGCGCAGGACCACGAGGGGGACCCCGGGCTGCCAGCGGTCCCACGCGGCCTGCAGGGTCGCGGCCCGCTCGTCATCGAACTGGACGCTGAGCGCCACCACCTCGTGGCCGAACGAGAGCGCCGTGGCGAGCGCGGCCTCGGCCATGCGCGACACCGTGGCGACCATCACCACGATCAGGCGATCCTCGGCCTGAGGCATCCCCGGCGTCGACCCGAGCCCGAGCTCGGCGCCGACGTCGTCGTAGTAGCGGGCGATCCGGGAGAACAAGAAGATGAGGGCGGGGATGGCGATCACCACCACCCACGCGCCGCCGGTGAACTTGGTCACCAAGAAGATGACCGTGGCCACCGCGGTCATCACCGCCCCGGTCCCGTTCAGCGCGGCCCGAGCCCACCAGTACGGCGGGCGCTCCCGGTGCCAGTGCCGCACCAGCCCGGTCTGGGAGAGGGTGAAGCCGGTGAACACCCCGATGGCGAACAGCGGGATGAGCGCGTTCGTGTTGGCGTTCACCGCGATCAGCAGCACCCCGGCCAGCACGGCCAGGACGACCACGCCGTAGCGGTAGACCGGACGGTCAGCCCGAAGGCCGAACACGTGGGGCACCAGGTTGTCGCGCGCCAGCAGGCTGGCCAGCACGGGCAGGCCGCCGAAGGAGGTGTTGGCGGCAAGCGCCAGGATGAGCGTGGTCGACAGGTCGACGACGTAGTAGATCGCCCCCCTGCCGACCGAGGCGCCGGTGATCTGGCTGAGCACGGTCTGACTGGCCTCGGGGGCGATGTGGAAGCGGACCGTCAAGACGGCGAGCCCGAGCAGCATGGTGCCGAGGATGCCCCCGAGCAGGACCTCGGTGCGCATCGCCCGCCGAGCCTGTGGGGCCCGGAAGGCGGGAACGTCATTGGCGATGGCCTCCACCCCGGTGAGCGCGCTGCACCCTGCCGCGAACGCCTTCAACAACAGCAGCACCCCGACCGCCGCCGCCACCTTGGGCACGACGGCGGGGTGGATGCCGGCGCCCGCCGCCGGGTGGGACCGGAACAGCCCGGCGACGATGACGACGTAGATCCCCGCCATGAACACCGCCGTCGGCAACAGGAACGTCCGGGCGCTCGTGGCGATGCCGCGCAGGTTGAGCGCCGTCAACACCACCAGGAACCCGAGGGAGATGGCGAGGCTGTCGGGGCCCAGGGTCGGGAACGCCGACACCAGAGCAGCCACCCCGGCAGAGATCGACACGGCGACGGTCAGGACGTAGTCGACCACGAGCGACGCGGCGCCGAGACGGCTCGCCCGGGCACCGAGGTTGGCCTTGGAGACCGCGTAGCAGCCGCCACCCTCCGGGAAGGCAGCGATGACCTGGCGGTAGGAGAAGACCAGGATGACGAGGAGCACCACGATGGCGATGGTGATCGGCTCGATCTTGGCCAGCGCGCCCGCGCCGGCCGTCGCCAGCACCACGAGCATCGCCTCGGGCCCGTAGGCCACCGAGCTGATCGCGTCGAGCGACAGTGCCGGGATGCCCTCGATGCTCGTGATCTGCCCCTTGATGGCACCCTCCGCGCTCTCGGTCACCCCGTCGCCGCCCTGCTCACCGCCGCACCGAAGCGCGTTCGCCGATCCGTCATGGCTCGGCCGACCGGACATCCACCGTGACAGCTCTGGGCACCGCGAGGTTCGACCGCACCGTCTGATCCTGGCACGACCAGCCGACCAGCTCGTGGACAGCGCCCCTCCCGGGGCTCTGGTGTGGCGGCCGATGGCCCATCCGACAGGCGTCGTGCCTGAGCGCCCATGGCGAGGACCTGGACGTCACGTCGGCGGCTGTCGGAACGCGGTCGCAGCCGATCACGCCGGAGCCTCCACCTGCGGGTCATCGTGGTGCCTGCGCAGCGGCGCGGAGTACACCGAACGGTCATCGAGGGCCCGGCAGACGAGGGTGGCTCCGGCAACAGCCACCAACAACGGGACCATGAGCGTCAGCTCGTTCCCCGTCAGCTCGATCACGAGGGCGATGGAGGCCAGCGGGGCTTGCATGGCCGCGGCGAGCATGGCGGCGGCTCCGATCATGGCGTAGCTGGCCACCGGCGCTCCCGGCCACAGCACCGACCACAGGTGGCCGAGGAAACCGCCCGCCAGCGCTCCGAAGGCGAGCGTCGGAGTGAACAGGCCGCCGGCGGCGCCGGCGCGCAGGCAGCTGGCCGTGGCCAGGGGGCGGATCACCATGAGCGCGCCGAGCAGGACGAGGCCAAGCTGGTCGACGAAGGCGAACTGGGCTACGTCCTTGCCGTTGCCGAGGACCTCGGGGTAGACGACCGCGACGCAGCCGATGGCGCCGAACACCACGGTGGTCGAGATCACGAGGCGCCACCCTTGCGGCTTGTGTCCCTTGGCCCAGGCGATCAGGCGGACATAGCCGACCCCGACGACACCGGCGAGAGGTCCCACGAGCACCGCCCACACCACCTGGGGAGCCGACACGGCGTAGTGGGGGACCTGGTAGGTGGGCCGGTCTGGCAGCACCAGCCACGACACAGCGGTCGCGATGGCCGAGGTGGCCAAGGCGGGAAGCACCAGGGGAAGCGACAGCGTGCCGAGCAGCACCTCCAGGGCGAACAGCGCCCCGCCCAGAGGCACGTTGTAGACCGCCGCCATTCCCGCACCCGCCCCGCAGGCCACCAGCAGACGACGCTGTCGCACCGGCAGACCCCAGAAGTCCGACAGCCGGCTCGCCAAGGCAGCGCCAGCTTCCTTGGGGGCGCCCTCCCGCCCGAGGGTGGCGCCCAAGCCGACGACCACGATCTGAAGTACCGCGTTGGCCATGGTCCCGAAGAAGGGGAGCTTCCCGGCCCGCTCCCAGACGGCCTCGCTCAACCCCGTGCCGGCCCCCGCGACGCGCCGAAGCACCATCCACGCCACCCCGGCGAACACGCCGGCGCCGACCATCACCACAACCCGCCGCTCGGGCGATGTGCGCCTCACGCCGTACTGGAAGAGGCCCGACCGGTAGCCGTAGGCGAGGTGCTGCACCGCGTGCAGCAAGACGATGAAACCGGCGGCACCGATCCCCGCGCCGATCCCCGTCAGGACCACCACGCCCCAAAACGGCGCCGACAAGCCAGCCACATCACCCCCGGCGGGCACGTTCGGCTGCATGAAGTGGTCGGCAGGCGCTTCCAAGGCAGCCTCCCCGGACGGTCCCGGCCGGGAGGTTCCGGCCGCGCCGGGCTCATCCAGCGGCATCTCGTGCCGCACGGCCTCAGTGCCCGTTGGGTCGCGGATCCAGCGGCGCCAGTCGATGCCACGCACCGTACCCTGGCGGCTCGCCAGGGCGGGATCGTGTGGGCAGCGCGTCGGGGGCAACACGACCGACGAGCCAACCGGCGCTGATGCCGCGGGGCGCCATCAGGAGGGGCACGTAACGTAGCTGGGATAGGTATGGGTGTGTGTCGGTGAACGACGAGGCCAGCGGGAACGACGAGGCCAGCGGGAACAAGGTGCCGAGACGGCCTTCGCCATGGCGGCGGGTGGCCGGCGCGCACCCCTTCCGGCGCGGTGCGCTGCTCATCTTGCTCGCCCTGGTGGCCGAGTACCTGGTCCTCCCCCAGATCGGCGGGGTGAGCCGTTCCTTGCACCTCCTCGGACGGGTGAACATCGGCTTCGTCGTCCTCGGGGTGCTGCTCGAGGCGGCGAGCCTGGCCAGCTACGCCGAGCTGACGCGGGCGGTGCTGCCCCCAGGGTCGAGCCGGTTCTCCCGGGTGTGGCGGATCGACCTGTCGACGTTGGCCGTGAGCCACGTGCTGCCAGGAGGAACAGCCGGCGGGGAAGGTCTCGGGTACCGGTTGCTGACCAACGAGGGGGTGGACGGCAGTGACGCCGGCCTGGCGCTCGCCGTGGAGGGGATCGGCTCCGCCCTGGTGCTCAACGCGATGTTGTGGCTGGCTCTGATCGTGTCGATCCCGTTGACCGGGTTCAACCCGATCTATGCCACTGCCGCCATCGTCGGCGCGTTGGTGCTGGCCGCCTTCGCCGGGGTCGTGCTTCTCGTCACCAAGGGTGAGGACCGAGCAGCCAGCGCCCTGCGAGCCCTGGTCGCCCGGCTGCCGTTGCTACGGCCGAGCGCCGCGGACAGCGCCGATCGGGTCGTGCACCAGATCGCCGCCAGGATCCGTGTCATGGCCGCCGATCGCGTCCTGATGCGCCGGGCGGTGCTGTGGGCGGCGGCCAACTGGCTGCTCGACGCGGCGTCGCTGTTCGTCTTTCTCGCCGCGTTCGGCCACCTCGAGAACCCCGACGGCCTGCTCGTCGCCTACGGCCTCGCCTACGTGCTGGCGGCCATCCCGGTGACGCCAGGCGGCTTGGGGATCGTCGAGGGGGTCCTCGTCCCCAGCCTGGTGGGGTTCGGCGCCACGCGGGCAGTCGCCATCGTCGCCGTGATCGGCTACCGCCTCGTCAACTTCTGGCTCCCCATCCCCGTCGGCGCCGGGGCCTATCTCTCGCTCCGCACCCGCAGCGTTCGCGGTACCACGAAGCGAAGGCAGGAGCTCGGGCGTGCCGTGGCCGAAGCCCAATCTTCGCCACCACTGCTCCGTCCCGGCGAGCGACCGGTGTCAGGTGACGGGCAGCCCGGGTGACGGCACGCCGACCGGCCCGGCGGCAGCCGATCGCAGCCTGGATCCGCCCACGAAGGTTGGCCCTGGAGTGCCAGGCAACGCTGGCCGAAGTCAGCCGAACGCGTCGAGGCTGATGGCGTCCGGTCCGGAACCGCCGCGACGGCCGGTGCCGACACCGTCGACGGCCAGCATCTCCTCACCCGGCAGACGCCGAGCTGGCCGGCGCTCTTGGCGAAGCGGTCTGGCGAGCTCCGCTCCGGCCGGCGGCGGCGTACTCGGCGTCGGTCACGTGGTCGCCCCATCGCGGTGGGCCTTCGGTGATGGACAGGTGCGTCATGAAGTCCTCGGGGGTGGCGCCGTGCCAGTGCTCCTCGCCGTCGGGGGCGTAGACGACGTCACCAGCGCGCAGCTCGACCGCGTCTTCGCCGCGGACCTGGACCAGGCCCCGGCCCTCGGTGACGTAGAGGGTCTGGCCGCCGGCGTGGGAGTGCCAGGCGCTGCGAGCGCCGGGGGTGAAGCGCACGGCGGCCACGTTGAGCGTCGAGGCGGGCAGGCCGCGGGTGATCGGGTCCACCCACACGTCGCCGGTGAACGTGTCGGCCGGTCCCTTGGCCGTCGGCGGTTTGGGGGAGATCTCCATCTTGTTGTGGTCCTTTCGGAGGGTCAGCGCCGGCGGGCGGCGGGGTCGAGGGCGGGGGGACCCAGCCGTCGTCGGCGGGGTTCACGGTGACGCCGGGGGCGACGATGCGGTCGACGGCGTCGAGGACGTCGTCGCCGAGGTGCACCTCGGTGGCACCCAGTTGGGACTCGAGGTGGTCCATGGTGCGCCGGTCGATGATCGCCGAGGTGATGGCCGGGTGGCGCAGCACGAAGGCGATGGCCAGCTCGATCAGGCTCAGCCCGGCCTCCTCGGCCAGGTGGGCCAGGGCGTCGGCGGCGTCGAGCTTGCGCTGGTTCTCCGGGGTGGAGATGTCGAAGCGCTCGGGCAGCCGCTGCGCCCGGCTCGACGGCTGCTGGCCGGCGTCCTTGCGCCACCGGCCCGACAGCCAGCCCCCGGCGAGGGGGCTGTAGGACAGGACGCCGTAGCCGTAGCGGGCAAGGGTCGGCAGCACGTCGCGTTCGATGC
>JAJZWW010000175.1 GCA_021846485.1 Actinomycetes bacterium | reverse complement strand
TGGAGCTGGCCTTCCAGACGGTCACCGGCTCCGGGCGGACCGGCCCGCCGGCGGGCGGCGGCGTGCTCGGCGCCCTCCGGCTGGACCCCTAGACGGCCGGTCGGCAGCCACCGGCACGAGGGGAGGCCTGCGTGGGTAGGGTTCAGCCATGAGCGACCGGGATCTCGAGCAGCGGGGCATCGACGTCATCCGGGGCCTGGCGATGGACGCCCCCCAGAGGGCCAATGCTGGCCACCCGGGGACGGCCATGGCCCTCGCCCCCCTGGCCCACGTGCTCTGGACCCGGATCATGCGCTACGACCCGACCGAGCCGGCCTGGCCGGACCGGGACCGCTTCGTGCTGTCCAACGGCCATGCCTGCATCCTCTTGTACTCGATGCTCTACCTGAGCGGCTACGACGTGTCGCTCGACGACCTGCGCGACTTCCGCAGGCTGCACAGCCGGACCGCTGGCCACCCCGAAGTGCACCGGCTGCCGGGCATCGAGGTGACCACCGGCCCGCTCGGCCAGGGGGTGGGCAACGGCGTGGGGCTCGGCCTGGCCGAGCGGATGCTGCGGGCCCGCTACGGCCCCGAGCTGGTCGACCATCACACCTTCGTGGTCTGCGGGGACGGCGACTTGATGGAAGGGGTGAGCCACGAGGCTGCCTCCCTCGCCGGGCACCTCGGGCTCGGACGGCTGGTCTACGTCTACGACGACAACCACATCACGATCGACGGTCCCACCGAGCTGGCGCTGTCCGACGACCCGGTGGGCCGCTTCCAGGCCTACGGGTGGCACACCGAGGACGTGGGCGAGATCGCCAACGACACCGACGCCCTCGAGGCTGCGCTGCGCCGGGCGATGGCCGTCCCGGACAAGCCGTCGCTCATCGTGCTGCGCAGCCACATCGGCTACCCCGCGCCCCACCTCACCGACACGAGCAAGGCCCACGGCAGCCCGCTCGGAGAGGAGGAGGTGCGGGAGACCAAGGAGATCCTCGGCCTGCCGCCCGACAAGCAGTTCTTCGTGCCCGACGACGTCCGGGACATGTACCGGGAGGCGATCCCCCGGGGTCAGGGGCTGCGCAAGGGCTGGGAGGAGCGGCTCGCCGCCTGGGGCGGTGACCGCGCCGAGTGGGACGCCCTCTGGTCCGGCCAGGGCCTGCCCGGTTGGCAGGACCGGCTCCCCGCGTGGGACAAGCCCGGGGAAGGCGTCGCCACCCGCCACTCGATCAATGCCGTGCTCAACGCCGTCGCGCCGGCGGTCCCCGGCCTGGTCGCGGGCGCCGCGGACCTGACCGGCAACACCGGCACCCAGCTGGAGGGCGCCACCCTCCAGAGCGCCGAGCACCCCGAGGGCCGGGCGATCGCCTACGGCGTGCGGGAGCACGCCATGGGGACGGTGATCAACGGCCTCGCCCTCCACGGCGGTGTCCTCCCGATCGGCGGGACCTTCTTCGTCTTCAGCGACTACATGCGCCCGTCGGTGCGCCTGGCCGCCCTGTCGGGGGCGAAGGTCGTCTACTTCTGGAGCCACGACTCGGTCGGCCTCGGAGAGGACGGACCCACCCACCAGCCGGTCGAG
Organism: Actinomycetes bacterium; assembly: GCA_021846485.1. Classification (GTDB taxonomy): domain Bacteria; phylum Actinomycetota; class Acidimicrobiia; order Acidimicrobiales; family Palsa-688; genus JAKAQB01. The sequence continues at coordinate 5,281 of JAJZWW010000175.1, read as the reverse complement.
CAGCTTGCCGCGATGCGGGCCATGCCCGGCCTGCGACTGATCCGCCCGGCGGACGCCAACGAGTCGGCCCACGCCCTGCGGGTCGCGCTGGAGCGCCCCGGGCCCACCGCCTTGTGCCTGTCGCGCCAGTCGATCCCGGTCCTCGAGGACACCTCCACCCTCGCCCGGGAGGGCGTGGAGCGGGGGGCCTACGTGCTGGTGCCCGGCGACGAGGACCCCGACGTCGTGCTGATCGGCACCGGCTCGGAGGTGTGGGTGTGCGTGGAGGCCGCCCGGCTCCTCGCCGAGGACGGGCTCGCCGTACGGGTGGTGTCGATGCCGAGCTGGGACCTCTTCGACGAGCAGGACGACGACTACCAGGACCTGGTGCTCGGCCCGGGCTCGCCGATCCTGTCAGTGGAGGCCGCCTCGTCGTTCGGCTGGGCCCGTTGGGCCGACGACTCGGTGGCGATCGACCGCTTCGGCGAGTCCGGCCCCGGGGCGGAGGTGCTCGCCGAGCTCGGCTTCACCCCCGAGCACGTCGCCGCCCGGGCCCGGGCGCTGCTCGACGAGCTCGACGGGCTCGACTACGACGACGGTTACGACGAGGAGGACGAATGACCCGACTGCACGAGCTCTACCGGGAGCAGGGCCAGAGCCCCTGGATCGACAACCTCGACCGCCCGGGTGTCCGCGGCGGCGGGTTGGCGCAGCTGGTCGAGCGGGGGATCCGCGGGGTGACCTCCAACCCGACGATCTTCGAGAAGGCGATGACCGGCTCGGACGCCTACGACGAGCAGTTCGCCGAGCTGGTCGGGCGCACCAGCGTCGAGAGCGCCTTTTGGGACATGGCGATCGAAGACGTGACCGAGGCCTGCGGGGTGCTGCGGCCGGTGCACGACGACAGCGGCGGGGCCGACGGGTTCGTGTCCCTGGAGGTGTCCCCGGCGCTCGCCACCGACACCGCGGGCACCGTAGAGGCGGCCCGCGACATCCACCGCAGGATCGACCTGCCCAACTTGATGGTGAAGATCCCCGCCACCGAGGAGGGCGTCCCGGCGATCGCCACGATGATCTCCGAGGGTCGCAACATCAACGTGACCCTGATCTTCTCGCTGCCCCGCTACGAGGCGGTGATCGAGGCGTACCTCTCCGGGCTGGAGGCCTTCGCGGCTTCCGGCGGGGACCTCTCGAAGGTGCACAGCGTGGCGTCGTTCTTCGTGAGCCGGGTGGACACCGAGGTCGACCGCCGTCTCGCGGCGATCGGGGAAAGCGCCTCCGGGTTGGCCGGCAAGGCCGCCGTCGCCCAAGCCCGCCTCGCCTACCAGGCGTTCCGTAGCCGCTTCAGCGGCCCACGCTGGGAAGCGCTCGCTGCCCGGGGAGCCCGGGTACAGCGGCCGCTCTGGGCGTCGACGTCGACCAAGAACCCGGCCTACCGGGACCTGCTCTACGTCGACAGCCTGATCGGTCCCGACACGGTCGACACCATGCCCGACGCGACCGTGGAGGCCTTCCTCGACCACGGCACGGTGGCCCGCAGCGTCGACACCGGCGTGGACGGCGCCCGGGAGCACCTGGCCCGCCTCGGGGAGGTGGGCGTCGACATGGCCGACGTCGCCAGGGTCCTCGAGGAGGAGGGTGTCGCGAGCTTCTCCAAGAGCTTCGACCAGCTCCTCCAGGCGCTCACCGACAAGGCCAACGCCCTCGGTCGCTGAGCCGGCGGTCCCGGCCCGCCCGCCGGGCGTTTAGTCTGCTCGGCGTGCACGGAGAGCTCAGCGTTGTCGAGGACCTGCAAGGCGCCTTCGCCCAGACCGTGATCGAGGCCTGGCGGGCCCGCTCGGGTGAGCTGTTCCACCTGGTGCTCGCCGGGGGGAGCACCGCCGGACCGTGCTACGAGCGCCTCGCCGTGGAGAGCGAGGGGATCATCGACTGGCTGTCGGTCAACGTCTACTGGGGCGACGAGCGCTGCGTGCCGGCCGACGACCCCGGCTCCAACCAGTACCTGGGGCGCCGAACCCTGCTCGAGAAGGTCGGTGGGGCCAACGCCGTCTACCCGATGAGCTGCGAGGAGGGACCCGACGCCTACGCCCTGCGCCTGGGCGAGATCGGCAAGCTCGACGTGGTCCACCTCGGGATGGGAGCCGACGGCCACACCGCGTCGCTGTTCCCCGGCTCCGAAGCCCTCGACGCCGACCCCGGCCAGCTGGTCGCCCGCAACGTCGATCCCTCGGGGCGCAACAAGCTGCCCCGGATGACCCTCACCCTGTCGGCCATCTCCCGCGCCCGGCTGGTCGTCTTCACCGTCGCCGGGGCCTCCAAGCGAGCCACCTTGCAGGCGGTGCTCGACGGGGCCGACCTGCCCGCCGCCCGGGTTGTCGCCGACCGGGTCGTCTGGCTGGTCGACCGGGACGCGGCTCCGGCGTGAGCGCCGGGCGTCGGCCCCGGGAGCGCAGCACCGGCGAAGCCGACCTCGACCGGCGCCTCGAGGACCTCCTCGACGCGGTCGGGGTGACTGCCAACCGCGACCAGCTCCTCGAGCTGCTCGTCACCGTGGTGAGCCTCGCGTCGGAGCACTCCGACCGGCTGGACCTGAAGATCGCCAACGCCGCACTGCGGGAGATGGCCGACGGCTTCGAGCTGTTCGCCCCGTACCGCGCGGTGCGCAAGATCACCATGTTCGGCTCGGCCCGCACCGCGGCCAGCGACCCGCTCTACGCCCAGGCTCGCGACCTCGCGGAGCTGCTCGCCGCGCACCACTGGTCTACGGTCACCGGCGCCGGGCCGGGGATCATGGCCGCCGGGCTGGAGGGGGCCGGTCCCGAGCACGCCTTCGGGATCAACATCGCCCTGCCCTTCGAGCAGGGGGCCAACGAGTTCATCGCCTCGGACCCCAAGCTCGTGTCGATGAAGTACTTCTTCACCCGCAAGCTGCTCTTGATCAAGGAGTCCTACGGCTACGCGGTCCTCCCCGGTGGCTTCGGCACGCTCGACGAGGCCTTCGAGCTGCTCACCTTGCTCCAGACCGGCAAGGCGGAGCCGGCGCCGGTGGTGCTGCTCGACGTGCCCGGCGGCAGCTACTGGAGAGGCTGGGAGGACTTCGTCACCCGGGAGGTGGTCTCCCGTGGCCTGGTCGACGAGGACGACCGGCGCTTCTACCGGGTCGTCGACAACGTCGAGGAGGCCGCGGCGGAGATCCTCGGCTTCTACCGCAACTACCACTCCCTGCGCTGGGTCGGCGAGACCCTGGTGATCCGCCTGGAGCGCCGCCCGACCGAGGCCGAGGCGGAGGAGCTGAGCGAGCGCTTCGCGGACATTGCCGCCGGCCCGCTGAGCGTCCTCGACCGGCCGCCGGCCGCCGAGCGGAGGGCCGAGCAGTTCCCCGACCTGGCACGCGTCGCCCTGCGTTTCGACCGGGTCTCCTACGCCCGCCTGCGCGACCTGATCGACGCGCTCAACCGCCTCCCGAGCGCCCCTCCCCCGGTCGTGCTGCGCTGAGCGGCCCGCTGACCCCGGTTCCGGCCGGTTGGTCAGCGCTCCGGGTCCTCGTCCTCGCCGAGTAGCGCCGCCGCCCGCAGCACCGCACGGCGGGCCCGGGTGAGGCGCCGCTCGCGCGCCAGCGCGGCGGGTTCACCGGTGTCGAGGGACTCCCGCAGGCTGGCCAGCGCGAGCTCGGCGAGCTCCTCGCCGATCCCCTCCAGGCGCGCACGGACGGCGGCCGCCTCAGCGTCCACCGCACCGCTCCGGCGCGCTCCCCCACCTCCGGCGGCGCCTTTCCCCTGGAGCGGCCACCGCTACCCGAACCCGCCGCTTTGGCAGACGATGCCCGCCCGTGGCGCCACGGCGGTGCGCAGGTAGCGGTCGACGACCTGCTGCACGCAGCGGCTCTGGAAGTAAGCGGTGTGACCCCCGCCGTCGCGGGTGACCAGCACCGCGTGGCCGAGCTGCCCGGCCAGGGCCCGCGCCCAGGAGTACGGGGTGACCGGGTCGTGGGTGGACCCGACGACCACGACCGTCGGGCTGCCCGGCGCGTGGATCGCCCCCACCGCCCCGCTGGCCGGTACCGGCCACACCGAGCAGCTGGCCTCGCTGTAGAGGTCGAGCAGGCCGAACGCCGGCGACGCCCGCTGCGCCGCCGGCGCCGCGGCCCGCAGCTGCGCGAGGGTCGGCGCCGGGGTGGTGGCGCAGTCGATCGCCGTCTCCGCCTCGTCGGTGTTGGCGAAGGTTCCGTTGCTGCGCCGCCCGACGTAGCCGTCGAACATCGACAGGATCGGGGAGCCGTCGCCCCGGTCGAGGGCGCTCAGGGCCCGCCCCAGGGTCGGCCACGACGCGGTGGTGTACAGCGCCGACGCCGCCCCGTAGAGCAGCACCGCGGGGCCGACCGACTGTCCCGTGCCGGCCACGGCCAGTGGGTGGCGCCGGACCCGGGCCAATAGCGCCCGGAACGCCGCCCCGGGTGATCCGCTCGGGTGCCAACCGCAGCGTCGGGCGCTGCAGCTCGCGAAGAAGGCGTCGAGCTGGCCCTGTAGGGCGGCGGCCTGTTGGAGCGACGAGGCGATCGGCCCGAGGGCGGGGTCGAGGGCTCCGTCGAGGAGCATCGCTCGGATCCGGTGCGGGTACTTCTCGGCGTAGGTCGCCCCGAGCAGCGTGCCGTAGGAGAAGCCGAGGTAGGTGAGGGTCCGCTCCCCGAGCGCTTCGCGGATCCGCTCCATGTCGCGCGCCGCGTAGTCGGTCCCGACGTAGGGGAGGAGCCGCCCGCTGCGCTGCTCGCAGCCGGCGGCGAAGTGGCGGTCCGCGGCAACCAGCGCGGCGAACCCCGCCGAGGTCGTCGGGGCGGGGTCGACGGTCAGCTCCGCCTCCAGCTGGCGCGGTGTCCCGCAGACGACCGGGGCGCTGCGGCCCACGCCTCGGGGGTCGAAGCCGACCACGGTCCAGTGCTCGGTCAAGCGGGCAGGCAGGTAGGGCCAGATCTCGCCCAGGAAGTCGACGCCGGAGACCCCCGGACCGCCGGGGTCCACGAGGATCGACCCCCGGGACCCCCTGGTCGCCGGCCGGCGGTCGAGGGCCAAGGGGATGGTCCCCTTGGACGCATCGGCGTAGTCCAGCGGGACCCTCAGCGTCGCGCACTGGTAGCCCGAGGGCCCCCGCCCGTCCTGGCAGGCGCTCCAGTGGAGCGAGCTCCTCGAGCCCCCGGACCCCCCCGCTCCCCCGCCGTTGCCCTGCCGGGCGCTCCCCGAGCGGCCGGCGTTGCGGGCAGCGCCGGCGGGCCCCGACGCCGCGGCGGCGGCCGAGCGCCCGTGGGTGG
>JAJZWW010000174.1 GCA_021846485.1 Actinomycetes bacterium | reverse complement strand
GGTGCTTGGTCCGCCCGAGCAGCGGCATCTCGAGAAGGGCGACGGCGGTGAGCACGACCCCTCCGATGGTCGCCTCGCTGTGGTGGCCCCCGACCAGGTCGGCGACGGACTGGGCAGCAACATAGGGGGCGATCAACCAGAACGAGACAGCCACGGCGCGCTGCGCGCGCCGTTCTGCGGTCTCCGACTGGGTGGGAGAGCCGCTGAAGCGCCACACCACGATTGCGCTGGCCAGGCCCTCCACGCCGCTGCCGAGCGCCCAGCCAACCAACGAGATCGACCCGGATGCGAAGCCCTGCCACAGCCCGACGCCGCCCTCGACACACATCCAGGCCAGGCTGACCCACGCCAGGCGCCGCGCCCAGCGCGCCGCTCGCAGCCAACTCTCGTCCGCTGCGCGGCCGGCTGGTGGTGTGGGTGCATGACTACCGCAGGCACCGGCGCAGGGAGCAACCAGCTGACCGGCTGGGTACGCGGGAATGCTCGCTGCTGCGGTGTCGAGGTCGATCCCCTGCCGCTCAGCCACGCTCAGCCCCGCTACCTGCCTCCGGGGTCGGCGCCACGGTCACATCCGGGGTGGCATAGCGAGGGCACAGCGCCACCGCGTTGCCGGTGGCCGCCAGCACCGCTTCGGCGGCGTCGAGCAGGTCGCGCAGCTCCGGGCGGGCCAAGCGGAACATCGACGCCCTCCCGAGGGGACGGGACTCCACCAGACCGCAGTCACGCAGGCACGCCAGGTGCGCCGAGACCGTCCCCTGCGCCAGACCGAGAGCCGTGACCAGGTCAACCACCCGGCGCTCATCGGTTGCCAGGAGACCCAGGATGGCCAGACGCCCCGGGTCGGCCAACGAACGGAACAGCGCCGCCGCAGGAGCCAACTCCACCCGCCGTACTTCCGGATCTGTCGCTACCATCGACATCTGACGATGCTATCGCACGATTCGACTCGGCGTCGCTCGAGGTGTTGTCGAAGGAAGGACCCGCCCACGGGGGACGCGCCCACCGCTCTTACGACAACCCCGAGCGAGGTTCGGTGCGGGGTCGACCGTCGGCTGGCCCGGTCACACGGGCGGCAAGATCGCCGAGGGGGGCGCGGTTGAGCCGGTCGCCGGCCGCCCCATGACACGGCCGCAGAACGCCCTGATCTGCGCTCAGCCCTCACGGCTGCGCGTGTGGCGGGGTCAGCACCCGCATTCCTCTCCGTTCCAAGCTCCAAGGCCTTCCCGGACGGCGACGAGCGCGATGCCTAGCCCGATGACCGGGTCGAGCCACCACGCTCCGGGCCAGACCGCGGTCACCGTCAGGGTAGTGAGCACGGCGGCGGCCTGGGCTGCGCAAAAGTAGTTCTGTGTGCCCTCGCCGCTGGTTGCCGCGGATCCGAGCCGATCGCCGAGGCGGTGCTTGGTCCGCCCGAGCAGCGGCATCTCGAGAAGGGCGACGGCGGTGAGCACGACCCCTCCGATGGTCGCCTCGCTGTGGTGGCCCCCGACCAGGTCGGCGACGGACTGAGCAGCGATGTACGGCGCGACCATCCAGAACCCTTCGCAGGATCGACACCGGGTCGGATCCCGACTCCGGTTGGCGTCGCGCCGGCCGGGGTCGATCGTGGTGACGCCCAGGGAGAGCCGCGACCCGAGCTCGGCGTCGTGGCCGCCGCCCGGTCATGGCGCAAGGTCGAGGTGCAGCCGTTCTTGCCTGGCTTCGCTGGCAACTGCGGTCCGCCCACGTCACGGCTTGCTGGGCGCTGTCGTCGCGTCCGCCGATGGCGGTCTCGGACGCCGCTGCCGGCGGGGGCCATGGCAGTAGCGTTTCCTGCTACCCCTCCTGGGTATGGGGCTCCGCCTAAGCCCGAACGAGGAGGAGTGGAGCGCGGATGCCGCCGCTGTGGTTGACCTATCTGAGCTGGGCTGCGCTGGCCCTGGCGGGTGCGTGCGCCTTGTGGATCGCCGGCGATCAGTGGGTCCGGGGGCACCGCCAGCAGATGGGGATCATGGAGGCGGTCTGGCCGATCACCGCCTTGTACTACGGGCCGGTGGCCGTCTGGGGTTACCGGCGCTTCGGGCTGCCGAAGAGCCCGGCTTGGCGGGCCGAGCACGGCCTCGACGGACCGCCGGAGCGTCCAGGTTGGTCGAGCGTGGCCACCGGAGTCAGCCACTGCGGGGCGGGCTGCACGCTCGGGGACGTTGTGGCCGAGTGGGTTGTGTTCGGCCTGGGGGCGACGATCCTCGGCCTGTCCCTGCTGCCTGAGTACATCGGCGACTACGTCCTCGCCTTGGCGTTCGGGATCGCCTTCCAGTACTTCGCCATCGCCCCCATGCGTGGTCTCGGGCTCCGCAAGGGGCTCGTCGAGGCGGCCAAGGCCGACGTGCTGTCGCTCACCAGCTTCGAGGTGGGCCTGTTCGGCTGGATGACGCTGATGCAGTTCGTCTTCTTCCCCGCCCACATCCACCCCGACCGCCCCACCTTCTGGTTCCTGATGCAGATCGGGATGATCGTCGGCTTCTTCACGGCCTGGCCCACCAACGTCTGGCTCATCCGCAAGGGCATCAAAGAAGCCATGTGACGGTAGGTACCCCTTGGGGGTATCCTGGGTTGAGGAGGTGGTCGCCATGGTGGGTTACAGCGCCGACAGGGACGCCGTGTTGAGACGGCTCCGCCGCGTCGAGGGCCAGGTCCGCGGTCTGTCGCGCATGGTCGAGGAGGACACCTACTGCATCGACGTGCTCACCCAGGTGTCGGCGGTTACCCGCGCCCTGCAGGTGGTCGCCCTCCAGTTGCTCGGCGAGCACCTCAGCCACTGCGTGCAGGACGCCGTCGCCGCGGGCGGCCCCGACGCCGAGGTGAAGATCACCGAAGCCCGGGCCGCGATCGAGCGGTTGGTGCGGTCGTGACGCGCCCCCGGACCGAGCGTCCCCGGGCAGCTGCCGAGTCGGTGGCCGGCTGCCCGCTGCCCGACGGCACCGGCGGCCCGTCGTGTGCGACCGGCCCGGCCGGCCGGCTGTCCTGGACGGTCCGCGAGCTCGTGTCCATCCTCGGCCACCGCGACCCCGCGGCGCGCGACGACCAGGAGGCCGACCTTGCATCCTGACCTCGCGGTCGTGACCGCCACCGGGGCCCTGGGCGATGTCGGTCGTGGCCTGCGGGAGGCAGCCAACATGTTCTGGGACACCCTGTGGGCCCTGGTCCTCGGCTTCGGCCTGTCCGGGGCGGTGCAGGCCTTCGTGTCCCGCGACGCCATGCAACGCCACCTCGGCGACCACCGTCCGGTCACGGTCGCCCGAGCGTCCCTCTACGGGATGGCCTCCTCGAGCTGCTCGTACGCCGCGTCGGCCATGGCCAGGTCCCTGTTCGCCCGGGGGGCGGACTACCTGGCGGCCATGGTGTTCATGTTCGCCTCCACCAACCTGGTAGTGGAGCTCGGCATCGTGCTCGCCGTGCTGATCGGCTGGCAGTTCGTGGCCGCCGAGTTCGTCGGCGGCGTCATCATGATCGTCCTGTTGGTCAGCGTCGGCGGCCTGTGGCTGCGGGGCCGGGCCCTGGATGCCGCCCGTTCGCGGGTCCGCTCCGCTTCCGACGGGGGCCATGGCGACGTCGCCCCCGCAGGACGCGACGGCTGGCGCCGGCGGATCCGCACCCCGGCCGGTTGGGCCGACGCCGCCGGCTACACGATGAGCGACCTCACCATGCTCCGCAAGGAGATGCTGGTCGGGTTTCTCATCGCCGGCTTCGTCGCCGCCCTGGTCCCGTCGTGGGCCTGGTCGGACCTGTTCATCACCGGCCACGGCTTCTGGACCAGCCTGGAGAACGCGCTCATCGGCCCCCTGGTGGCGCTCCTGTCCTTCGTGTGCTCGGTCGGCAACGTCCCCCTCGCAGCAGCTCTTTGGAAGGGTGGGATCAGCTTCGGTGGGGTCGTCGCCTTCGTCTTCGCCGACCTCATCACGCTCCCCCTCTTGCTCATCTACCGCAAGCAGTACGGGGGACGGATGGCGCTGCGCATGCTCGTCGTCTTCTGGGCCGTCATGTCCGCCGCCGGGCTCGCCACCGAGTACCTGTTCAAGGCGCTCGGCTGGATCCCCACCGGCCACCCCGCCGTGATCGCCGGCAACGCCTTCGGGTGGAACTCCACCACCGTCCTCGACGTCATCGCCCTGGTCGTCTTCGCCGGTCTCTACCTCCTCTACCGCAACCGGGACCGCCTCGGCGGCGGCGCCGGCTACGCCAAGGATCCCGTCTGCGGTATGCAGGTCGAGGCGGCTCACGCCCCGGCCCACACCGTGCACAACGGTCAGCACATCTGGTTCTGCTCCGAGCACTGCGCCGACCGCTTCGCGGCCGACCCCGACCGTTACCTCACCGGCGACGGGCCGCCCCACGAGGACGGGGACGGCGGCCACGCCGACGCCGACGTCGACCCGATCTGCGGCATGACCGTCGACCCGCTGCACGCCGCCGCCAGCATCGAGCACGAAGGCCGCACCGTGTACTTCTGCTCCACCGGCTGCCGGGACACCTTCGTGGACCAGCTCGTCGGCTGAGGCCCAGCCACCGCCGAGCCTACGAATCGGCACGCCCCTGATTGCCGGTGAGCGCCCTGCTCGGGGACCGGCTCAACGGCATCAGTGCCAACCCCAGTCGCGAACCCGACCAAGCCGTGCCCTGGCGCTGGGCGCCGGCCGCTCCGGCCGATAGCGCCGCGAGCGCCTGGGCCGCAGCAACCACTCGTAGCAGTCGGTCACGGACGACGGTGGCGAACCCGCCAGCGGCTTGGCTCCACATGCTCACCGCCGGGGAGGCGCGCTGGAGCGCACCCGGAGAGTGATGGCGAACCTGGCAGCGTTGACGCCGAACGCGACCCCGTAGCCGACCGTGGCGACGAGCGCACGGGCGATCGGGGCAAGAAGCACTCGGCCGAAAACCGCCGCCGACCAGATGCCGGAGTGGCAGTGACGAACTGCTCCTCGCCGACCAATGACGGCAGGAGAGACCCGGCGGGTGCGACGCCGTGGCCCGCACGTACGGCGGTGATGGTCGGCTCTCGGCGATCCCGGCCGCCGGTCCGGCCGCCCCGAGCTGGCGGGTGCGGTGACCGGCGCACGTCGCCTAGTCGTCGAGGAACTCCAGCCAGGACTCGTGCCAGAGCAGCGGGCAGCACCGGTCGCACGGTCCGGCGGCGCCGAGCACCGAGCCGTCGCAGCGGACGCCGTCGAGGAGGTACCAGGCCGCTCGGGGTGCCCGCCCGAGCGGCGACGGACGGCGCAGGCGGATGTCCCAGGTGCCGGTCACCGCCTGCACGGTGCCGGCGAGCTCGTCGGGGTGCGGCGGGGGGCTGATGCCGTCGATCCGGCCGTCGGCACCCAGGGTCGCTTCGATGTCGTCCCGGGTCCTCACCCGTGCGAGGCGCCCGGAGCCTCGCGGTGGTGCCGGCGGCGCCGGCTCGGGGGAGGGGGCGAGCCACTCGTCCTTCCACAGCAGGGCGCACGACCGGCCGCAGCCGCCTGTCCCGTCGATCCCGTCGCAGGTCACGCCGTCGAGGACGACGGCCGCCTGGATCGGGCGCATCCGCCACTGGTCGTCGAGCATGCGCCGGACACTGCGGGCGACCCGGTAGGTGCCCGAGCAGTAGCCCCACTGCTCGGCGGTGAACGCCAGGCCGCGGGTGGTGTGGTCGGCGTCGAGTGTCGCTTGGATCTCCTCGACCGACCGGACCCGCACGGAGTCACCCGCGGCGAAGACGGAGGGTCGTCCGGGACCAGGCGGTGCGGCTCGCTCCCGCCAGGCCCGTCGCCCCCAGATGACCCCGGCACGCGCCCAGCGCAACACCGTCGGGCGCTCCAGGGGGCTCTCCTCGAACTGGCAGCGTTCGGCTCGGTGCAGCAGGCGCGCCCGCACGGCAGCGGCGGGGGCCCCAGAGCGCTGCGCGGTCCCCGTCACCGGGTGTGGAGCAGCTTGGCGGCTTCGTGGGTCAGGGTGGCGGTCGAGATGGCGCCGACGTGGCGGGCGATGATCTTGCCGCCCGGGGAGACGAAGACGGTGGTCGGCAGGCCGCTGACGCCGTAGGCGGCGGCGACGTCGCCGTGGGCGTCGAAGCCGATGGGGTAGCGGAGGTGGTAGCGATGCACGAAAGCCTGCGTGGAGGACCGCTTGTCGTTGATGGCGATCCCGATGAGGGTCACGCCGGGCGGAAGGATCTGGGCGGCCCGTTCGAGGCCGGCGGCCTCGGTTTGGCAGGCGGAACACCAGGACGCGAAGAAGTTGAGGACTACGAGCCGGCCGTGGAGGTGGTCGAGGGAGACGGTGGAGTTCTCGGGGGAGAGGGCCGGCAGCGCGAAGCCCGGCGCGCTGGTGTGGGGGGTCGGCGGCGCGGCCCCGATCCGGTGGGCGGTGACGCTGGTGTGCACACCGAGGATGTCCTCGGCGACGGTGGCCAGCGCGTACCCCCATCGGGTGGCGTGGACCGACCCGGGGTCGTAACCCCCGAGACCCCGGACCTTGCCCGACGGCCCGATGAACTCCATGACGCTGGCGTGGGAGACGCTGTGATGGGGCCCGGTGATCGGTTGGGTGCCGTAGGCGTGCCACACCTTGCGGAGCTCGGGCAGCGGCCCGGTGAGGAAGTGCCACTCGGGGAGGTGGGCGAGGCCGTGCTCGCGGTCGAAGGCGATGTCGGAGGCGACTTGGGGGTGGAAGGGGTTGACGTTGATCCCGACGAAGGCGACCCGGTGGGCGAGGGGCCCAAGGTCAGCGACGGCGGCGCGTACGTCTTGGGCGTAGAGCGGGCAGAGCTGCTTGCAGTGGTTGTCGTTGAACGACAGGACCACGGCTTTGCCCCGGAACGACGACAGGCTGACCGGC
>JAJZWW010000173.1 GCA_021846485.1 Actinomycetes bacterium | reverse complement strand
AGACGGGCTGCTCTGCCCTCCGTGCAACATCGGGCAGCTCTCCACCCCCGACTACCACTCGCTCGGCGCGGCCGCCATCCACAGCTTCTCGACCGGCGGGTTCAGCGGCAAGGTCTTCGCCGGCCAACGCCAGGAGGGCTTCTACGTAGACCTCGGGGCGGTCTTCGACCTCGGCATCCTCCGGCCGTTCCAGCAGGACCACACCACCTTCGGCCTGAAGAACACCGGCATCGGCAAGATGGCCGCGGGGATCAACTCGACCTCTCTGCTCAACGTCCACTCCCTGGCCCTCCAGGTGCCGATCGACCAGCTCACCAAGAGCGGCGGCCGCCCGTCTTCGGTCACCTCCTCCGACGCGGTGATCGGAGTGTGGACCACTGCGTCGCGCCACGCCTCGATCGTCAACGTGCCCGGGAAGGGCGAGCCGACCGAGAGCGGAGCCTTCGTCCAGGTTTCGCGGCTCGGCAACCCGCTGATCAACGAGGTGCTGATCGGGCTCGGCCAGAAGGACACCTGGAACCACAGCTCCCCGAGCGGGGACAAGGCCTACCTGGCCAACTACCAGAACCCCGGCCTCGCCCAGTTGCTCCCCGACCTGTACCCGGGCGTGTTCCCCAACCTGGCGAAGTACAACGCCGGCAGCCCCAACCGCGCCGACCTGGTGGCGATCCTGCTCACCGGGATCCCTAGCGGCGTGGTCAGCGGCTTCCAGAACGAACTGGCCGCGAGCGGGGTCTACGCCGACGAGCTGCGCCTCAACGTCGCGGTGCCCCCGGCCTCGGCCCCGAGCAACCTCGGGTTGATCGGCGGGGACGCTGCCGGGTTCCCCAACGGCCGGCGGGTCTTCGACGACGTCACCACCGTCGAGCTGCGGGCGCTCGCCGGCGCGACCCTACCGCTGGTCGACAAGAGCTTCACGGCGGACGCCGCTGCCGAACTGGTGAGCATGGGCCTCACTTCCTCGGCGACCGACCTCACCGCCCGTCACACCGAGTTCTACAACGCCCACTTCCCCTACCTTGGCATGGCGGTGTCGGGCTACAACGTCGGCCACCTACCGATGGTCTGAATCGAGGCCACGAGATGACCGATCCCCGCCCCGATCCCTCGCCGGCAGCGGCGCCTGTCCCCGACCTCGAGGAGGTTTCCTCCCCCAAGATCGGGGGCCGCCTCGGCGACATGAGCCGGCGCAAGTTCCTCCGCACCGGCTCGCTCACCATGGCTGCCGCTGCCGCAGTCAGCGCGATACCCGGACTCCCGAGCATCCTCGGGGACGCCGAAGCCGACGCTCCCGGCGCGAGCAGCGCGGCTGCCGGCACTGCGCCCGCCTTGGGGAGCGAGGCCTCCGGTCTCGCCAGCCCAGTCACCGCCCACGTGAGCGACCTGAGCGGCGAGCTGAGCCTGTTCGTCGAGAACCGGACCGTGGTCGTGCGCGACCCGGCGCTCGTGGCCCGGCTCCTGGCCGCTTCCCGGTGACCAATCCCTCGTCGACCGCCCCGGCCTCGGGGAGCGAGCCACTCCCCGAGCCGGGCGGACCGGGGACGGTGGTCCTCGACGTCGGCGGCGACATCGGCGCCCTGGTCGTCGTCGCACCTCCCGAGCTCACCGGCGAGGAGCTGGAGATCCGGGCCCAGGACGAAGACTGGGCGGGGAGACACGTCGCGGTGCTTCCCCGCCGGCTCCCAGGCGTGACCGTGCCCGCCGCGGTCTTCTCGTCGCTGACTGCGGGCGAATACCACATCCGGAGGCGCGGACGGCCAGAGGAGGCTGCCGAGCTGATCGTTCGCGTCATCGGCGGCCGGGTCACCGAGGAGCGCTGGCCGGCCTGACCCTAGCGACGTGTGCTAGAAGTCCGGTCCGTGTGCAGGTTCCTCGGCTTTGTATCCCAGCCCCCGACCACCCTCCGCCGGGCCCTGGGTGAGCGCTACGGGGACTTCGTGCGCCTCGCGGCAGAGCGCCACGGTGACGGATGGGGGATCGCCTGGCCGGAAGGTGAGGGGGTGGCCTTCCGCAAGCGGCCCAGGTCGGCGGCCGACGACGACGGCTTCGCCCAGCTGTCCGATTCGCTGGTCACCGATGCCGCCTTGGTGCACCTACGCTGGGCGACCTTGGACCTTGGGGTCTCCTACTCCAACACCCATCCTTTCGGCGACGGTCGGCTGGCGTTCGCCCACAACGGGTCGATCACCGCGATGCCGTCCCTGGACGCTCTGGGCGCCGGCGACTGCCAACCGGACGGGGAGACCGACAGCGAGATCTTCTGGCTGGTCGTCAGAGCCGCAATCGCGCGTACCGGTGACCCCGCGCTCGGGTTGGCCGAGGCGCTGCTGGCCCTCGACCAGACCTGCCAGTTCACCAGCCTCAACTGCCTCTTGCTCAGCCCGAGCTCGCTCGTGGCCGCGTGCTGGCACCGGCCGCAGGACCGGCCGAGGGAAGTCGGCCCCGACTACTACGACCTCGCCTACCAGGAGCGCGAGGGAGTGGCCGTGGTGGCCTCGTCGGGGTGGCACGGCCCGGGCTGGAGCCCGGTACCCAACGGTTCGCTCCTCGTGGCCGACCGCGCCGGTGGCCCACCCCGGGTCGAGGAGGTGCGGGAGATGCTCCGGGGCCAGGGGCCCGCGCCGGCCCAAGAGGCCGGTGCCGGACCTCCCAGAAGGTAGCCCTGTACCAGGTCACATCCCAGGGACTCGACGGTCCCGAGATCGGCGGCGGTCTGGACCCCTTCGGCCACCACCTCCAGGCCGAGGTCGTGCGCCAAGCGGACCACCGCCCCGATGATGCGGGTGTCACCGTGCTCGCAGACCTCCTGGACGAGCTTCCGGTCGATCTTGATCTGGTCGACCGGTGAGCGCCCGATGTACGCGAGCGAGGCGTAGCCGGTACCGAAGTCGTCGATGGACAGCCTGGCGCCGAGGTCCTTCAGCGCGACAAGTACCTCCTCGCGGCTGCCGCGGTCGCATAGCGCGACGCTCTCGGCGACCTCGAGCACCAGCGAACCGGCCGGCATACCGGTGTCAGCGAGGGCTGCGGCGACGTCGTCGACGAACAGCGGGTCGTCGAGCTGCCGGCCCGACACGTTGACCGACATCGTGGGGATGCGACCCAGCGAGGTCCGCCAGGCGACTGCCTGGCGGCACGCCTCGCGCAGGACCCACCGGCCGAGCTCGACCATCAGCCCTGACTCCTCCGCCACCGGGAACAGCTCCCGGGGAGGAATGATCCCTCGCTCCGGGTGCTGCCAGCGAAGCAGCGCTTCGAAGCCGACCACCGCGCCGCGCGGCTCGCACACTGGCTGGTAGAAGAGGCGCAGCTGGTCTCGTTGCACAGCCTGGCGGAGGTCACCGGCCATCGCGAAGCGATCCGGCGCGGATCCCCTGCCGAGCTCGACAACCGCGACCCCGTTGCGACCGGCCCGCTTGACCCTGTACATCGCCTCGTCGGCGGCTGCGAGCACCTCCTTGCTCCGACATCCGGGCTCCGAGAGCACCGCCGCCCCCACGCTCACCGTCAGGTGGAGCTGCTGGCCGTCGACGTTGACCGGCTCGGCCGCCGCGACCCGCAGGCGCTCAGTCGTGGAAGTCGCGTCTCGCACGGGATCGCCGAGGCCCTCCAGGAGCACGACGAACTCGTCTCCCCCCATCCGGACGACCAGGTCCGCGGGACGCAGCTGGGCGGCGAAGCGCCGACCGAGCTCCACCAGCACGGCGTCACCAGCGGGGTGACCCAACACGTCGTTGACCACCTTGAAGTCGTCGACGTCGACGAAGGCGACGGCGAGCCCCGCGGAGGCGCGGACCGGGTCGGCCAGCGCCTTCTCCAGGCGCTCCACGAGCACGGTTCGATTGGCGAGGCCAGTCAGGGCGTCGTGCAGGGCCAGGTGAGCCAGGCGCTCCTGAAACGAGCGCAGCTTGTCGTCGTGACGCTTCGCCATCTCCACCAGGCTGGCGCGCCCGCTCCTCACCACCATGTCGGTGGCCTCCCGGACCACCGGGTCGGGCAACCCGAGACGACGACCTTCTTCGACCAGCACCGCGCACGTCGCGTCGGACCACCAGAAGTTGGCCTTGGTCAGCAAGGTGACCGACAGGCGCTGGCCCCGGCGCGGCTCGACCCGAAGCCCCGATGGATCGACCGCCGGCCCTCCGTGGGAGAGACCGACGGAGGCGCCCGGATCGATCCCGATGCCCTCGGCGCGGCCACCACCCCTAACCGCGTCCATGTCGGTGCAGGCGGCAGCGTCCCCGAGCGAGGCGATCTCTGCCCTCTCAGCGGCACCCGCCACCTGGCTCGTCTGGAGCCACCTGACGATGGTGGCAACGGCCAGTGAGGTGACCCGCCAGAGCTGGTCCTCCGGGCGCAACTCCTCTAGGGTGGCCCCCTCGTTGACCTCCACGTAGCGCTGCTGGCAAGCGGCTAGCACATCGTGCGCCCGAGCGCCCAGCGCTGTGCCCAGGGCGGCGAGCTGCGTCCGGGAGTCGACCCGACCTCCCCCCTGCCGCGCCGAGGGACAGCGATCCCTTGCGGGCGAGACCGACCTCGTGGTCCGGTTCACGTACTGGAGATCGGCCTTCCGGCGCCGGACCTTGAGTCGAGTCGCGCTGAGTCGAACCAGAAGGGGACCATGGACACGAAGCCGACGCGGGAACTGCCTGTCCGCCTAGGCGAGAACCGTCCGCCAGAGGATCGGAGCCCGGAACGGACAATCCGCGTCCCAAGACCGTGCCTTTGCAGAGAAGGAACTTGCCTGCTGGAGTCCTTCACTTCACCAGCCCTCACCTCGGAGTTCGGGCGCGAAACAGTCCAGCAGGCAAGTTCCCCCTCGGTGTCGCGGGCGGGCGGCCGACCAGGAGGATCGTCTGTCGTCCACCAGCCCTGCTGTTGCATCCGCCGGTGGAGGACCTCGGACCTCGGAGGAGGCAGGCGGGCACTCCTGGGGGTGATCAGGCGACGAAGGAGGCCTCCGGCGTCGAGGCCTCGATGTGCTCGGCGACGTCGGAGAGGAAGCCTGGCGCGAACCGCAGCGAGGAGCGCTCCGCTCTGGCCAGGAAGCCGGCGGCCCCCCGCACGGACAGGGGTGCGGCATTGGCGAGGTCGACGACGTCGGAAAGGTGCCCGTAGGCGATCCGGACCGGCCACAGCGACGCCTCGACGACCCATACCTGGCCAGCCGCCCCGTAGGCCGCCGTCGGCCAGCGCTCGCCGGCGAGCAGCGGCCGCCCGTCGAGGATCGGGGTGCCGGGATCGACGAGCCGTCCCCCGAGCCACCTGGAGATCCCGACGGTCACGGCGTTGCCGACCAGCTTCCAGCGCACCCCCTGGCGGCGCTCGGCGGCGGGCTCGGTCCAGCCGGCGGGGAAGCCCTGCAGCTGCTCGGTCTCCTCGATCGAGGGGGTGAGTATCCGTCCCCCTGGCGGCCCCTGCGGCCACCAGATCGCTGGCGGCGACGGGATCCCGAGGCTCGACCCCCCCTTGAGCGTGGGCACGCCGTCGCGCGCCCACCCGACGCCGCGAAGCCCCTCGGTCCAGTAGAAGCCGAAGGCGTCTGATCGGTAGGAGGACGGCTCGGGCTCGCCCGCCTCGTCCGAGAAGAGCACCGCCCGGGGATCGAGGTCCCGAGCGGCGACCATGATGACCCGTTGGCGGCGCTGCGGGACGCCGGTCGCCCGGGAGTCCACCAGCCGGTAGGCCCACCGGTAGCCGAGCCCCTCGAGCTCGCAGACCAGGTACCTCATCGCCGCCCCGCCGTCGAGGACGAGCATGTTGCGCACGTTCTCGAGCACCAGCGCAGACACCCGGCGGCCGCGCAGGAGCCGGAACACCTCGCCGACGAGGCCGGACTAGGAGCCACCGATCCCCTTCGTCCTCCCGGCCTGGGACAGGTCCGTGCAGGGGAACCCGGCGGTCACCACGTCGACCTTCGGCAGCGCCCGCAGCTCACGCACGTCCTCCGCGACGGGGATCCCGGAGAACCGGAATCCGAGGACACGGCGCGCTGGCTCCCACCACTCGCACAGGAAAGTCGCCTCCCCACCGGCCTCGGCGAGGCCCCGCTCCAGACCGCCGATGCCAGCGAAGAGCCCGGCGAGCGAGAAGCTGACCCCTGTCGTCACGCTCCCGAAACTACATCCTTGGAACTACCTCTCGATCGCCGTCCTCCCCCGCCGTCCACGTCGGACAACCGCGGTGGTAACGACACAACCACCTCAACGCCCCGAGAACCGTTGCATGGTCGCCGACGCCGCCGGTCGCCCCGCAGGGCGGGCAGGACAAGAGCCGGGAGGCCCTCGTACGTAAGACCGGTCGGGGACCCACATTGTCGCTGCTCATTGCCAACCTCGAACGGCGCCGGAGCCGAGACCGGCATGCTGCTCGGCCGACGTCACGGACAGTCACCGCGCATGCGTTCCAGATGTGCCGTCCGGCGCTGCCGTCTCAGGCAGTGCCGGCGTCGTTCTGGCGCGCCGTTCTGGGCATCTGGATGAAGGGCCGTGGGTGTGGTAGCGGAAGCCGAACCGAATGTCGCTCGTCAGCACACTCCGGTCGGGGCATGAGCACCGCCGCGCCTGCCGTCGGTGCCCGCGCCCTTTCGCGTCTGCCCTCACCTATCACCTGTCGATCGGCGGACATCTGTCAGCGCGGAGCCGGACGGGGCGGTCGGGCCCTGGAGAGGGTCGAGACGATAGGTCCAGGTCGTGAGATGCACCCTAACCTGTTCGGCTGGTAACGACTCGACCGGCGCAGTGTCGCCCGCCACCCTCAAGGGACCACCTCTCCGCCAATGACATGGGACCGGGCCCGGGTGCCTCCAGCGTCGGCGAGACGATGATGGCGCTTCAGGCGGGGATGGTCAAGC
>JAJZWW010000172.1 GCA_021846485.1 Actinomycetes bacterium | reverse complement strand
AGGCGGAGCGCGCGTGGCTCGGCCGGCTGGTCACCCGCAGCGTGCCGCTGTCGTCGTGGAAAGACGCCTACACCCGCCAGCCGGGGGACGTGAAGACGGTCCTCTCCTTCGCCGAGCAGTAGCCGAAAGCCACAGGGGCACAGGGGAAAGGGCGGCCCGGGTGATCTCCGAGGACTTCGAGGCCTTCGACCTGGATTCCGGGGAGGCCCGGATCCACGGTGTGCGCAACCCCTCCACCGAGGGGCTCCCGGATGCCATGAGTCGCCGACCCGCGGTCGGTCAGCCGCGGTCGAGCGCGGCGCGCAGGGCGCCCACCCGGTCGCCGATCTCGGCGACCGACGCGCCGTCGAGGACGGCACGAACGAGGGCGGAGGCAACCACCACCCCGTCGGCGTCGGATGCCGCCGCGGCGGCCTGCTCCGGCGTCGAGATACCGAAGCCCATCACGACGGGAAGGTCGGTGTGCGCCTTCATGCGCCGGGCGAGGGCGGCGGCCGAGCCGGAAAGGCTGGAGCGCTCGCCGGTGACGCCCATCAAGTTGACCCCGTAGAGGAAGCCGCGCGAGCGCCGGCAGAGCTCGGCAAGCCGGTCGTCGGGGGTGACCGGCGCGGCCAGCAGCACGGCGGCGACACCGGCTGCGGCGGCGGCCTGCTCCCAGGGGCCGGACTCCTCCAGCGGGATGTCGGGGACGATCGCCCCGGTTACCCCGGCCTCGACGAGGCGGCCGGCGAAGCGTTCCAGACCGGCCCGGAACACCAGGTTGTAGTAGGTCATCACGACCAGCGGCACCGGCTGCTCCCGGCCGGCGAGCGCGCCGAGCACGCCGGTGGGGGTGGTCCCGAGGGCCAGGGCGCGGGCCGAGGCCTCCTGGATCGTCGGGCCGTCGAGGATCGGGTCGGAGAAGGGCAGGCCGACCTCGACGGCGTCGGCTCCCGCCTCGACCATCACCTGGAGGTAGTCGACCCAGTCGGGCGTGAGGCCACCGGTCACGTAGGTGACGAGCAGCTTGGCGCCGGCGTCGCGCCGGGCCCGCAGGGCGGCTTCCAGGGCGACTCCACGCCGGCTGGGCGCGCTCACGGCCGGGCAGCGGAGCCGCCGAGGATCCCCATCACCGCCTCGGCGTCCTTGTCACCCCGGCCCGACATCGTGAGCAGCACCGTCGAGCCTGCCGGCACCGAGCCGTCGCGGGCGGAGCGGGCGAGCCAGGCGAGGGCGTGGGCGGGCTCCAGGGCGGGGATGATCCCCTCGGTACGGGCGAGCAGCTGGAGCGCGTCGAGGACCTCGTCGTCGCCGGCGGCGGCGTACTCAGCCCGGCCGGTGCCGGCCAGGTAGGCGTGCTCGGGGCCGATACCGGGGTAGTCGAGGCCGGCGGAGATCGACTCGGCCTCCTTGATCTGGCCGGTCTCGTCCTGCAGCAGCAGCGAGCGCATCCCGTGGAGCACCCCGGGGACCCCCCGGCCGACCGCCGACCCGCCGGCGGCTTCCACTCCCACCAGCCGGGCGCTGCCCGACACGAAGCCGGCAAAGGTCCCCGCGGCGTTGGATCCGCCGCCCACGCAGGCGACGACCACGTCGGGGTCGGTGCCGCCGAGCAGCGCCCGGCACTGCTCCCGGGCCTCGTCGCCGATCACTCGCTGCAGCTCGCGCACCATCCACGGGTAGGGGTGGGGGCCCATGACCGAGCCCAGGCAGTAGTGGGTGGTGTCGACCTCCGACACCCAGGCCCGCATCGCCTCGTTGACTGCGTCCTTCAGGGTGCGGCTGCCGGAGCGGACCGCGACGACGTCGGCGCCGAGCAGCCGCATGCGGAACACGTTGAGCTCCTGGCGGGCCATGTCGAGCTCGCCCATGTACACGGTGCAGCTGAGCCCGAGGAGGGCGGCCGCGGTGGCGGTTGCCACGCCGTGCTGGCCGGCGCCGGTCTCGGCGATGACCCGCCGCTTGCCCATCGCCACGGTGAGCAGGCCCTGGCCGATCACGTTGTTGATCTTGTGCGACCCGGTGTGGGTGAGGTCCTCCCGTTTGAGCAGCACCCGGACGCCGAGCTCCTCGGAGAGCCGGGCGCACTCGGTCACCGGGGTCGGGCGGCCGGCGTAGTCGCGCAGCAGGTCGTGGTAGCGGCCGACGAACGCCGGGTCGGCCCACGCCGCGCGGAAGGCCTCCTCGACCTCGGCGCACGCGGGCACCAGGGCCTCGGGCACGTAGCGGCCGCCGAACTCCCCGAAACGCCCGGTCGCGGTGGGCTGGCCCATGCCTGCGGCCCGCCCGGTGGTCGTCGTCAAGTGTCGTCCTCCCAGTCGTAGGGTCCCGCGCTGCGGGGTTCGGGGTGGGCGCCGTCCCAGTCGGCTCCCCCGGGGTCGGCCGCCAGGGCGGCAGCCATGAACGCCCGCAGCTCGAGGGGGTCCTTGCACCCCGGGGACTTCTCCACCCCGGAGGAGACGTCCACCCCCCAGCAGCGGGTGCGGGCCACGACGGCGGCCACGTTGGTGGCGTCGAGGCCGCCGGCGACCATCACCCGCAGCCCGGCGGGGACCTCGTCGGCCAGGGCCCGGTCCCATGTGTTGCCCGAGCCGGGCCGGGCGCCGTCGAGGAGCACGACGTCCGCGCCGTAGTCGACCGCCCGGGCCAGGCGGGGGTCGCCGGCGGGGAAGGCCTTGATCACCATCGGCACCCGCTGGCGGATCCAACGGGTCTCCTCGGCGGTCTCGTGGCCGTGCAACTGCACGGCCCGCAGCCCGGAGCGCAGGGCGACGTCGACGACCCGCTTGGGCGCCTCGTCGCGAAACACCCCGACGGCGACGATCTCCGGCGGCAGCCGCTTGACGATGTCGGCGGCGACCTGGGAGGCGACCTGACGGGGAGAGGGGGCGAACACGAAGCCGAGCAGGTCGGCACCGAGGGCGACCGACAGCAAGGCGTCGTCCTCGTTGGTGATGCCGCACACCTTGACGATCACCGGCCCGCCTCCCGCAGGGCGGCGACGGCCGCGGCCGGGTCGCGGGCGGTGACCAGCGACTCGCCGACGAGCACGGCGTCGTAGCCGGCGGCGGCCAGGCGGGGCAGGTCCTCGGGGCCGCGGATGCCGGACTCGGCCACCCGGGTGACCCCCGCCGGCAAGGCCCGGGCGATCCTCTCGGCCCGGGAGGGGTCGACCTCGAAGCTGACCAGGTCCCGCTGGTTGACCCCGACGAGGCTGGCGCCGGCGGTGAGGGCGGCCTCGGCCTCCTCCTCGTCGTGGACCTCGACCAGGGCGTCGAGGCCGACCCGGTCGGCGAGGGCGGTCAGCTCGACCAGCTCCAGGGGGGAGAGGGCCGCGGCGATGAGCAGCACCGCGTCGGCGCCCATCAGCCGGGCGTCGCAGACGTCGGCCGGCCCGACGGTGAAGTCCTTGCGCAGCAGCGGCAGGCGGGTGGCGTCCCGGGCGGCGACCAGGTCGGCGGGCGACCCGCCGAAGAACTCGACGTCGGTCAGCACCGACAGGCACGCCGCCCCGCCGGCCTGGTAGGCGCTGGCGACGGCGGCGGGGTCGAGGTCGGCGACGAGCTGACCCCGGCTGGGGCTGGCCCGTTTGACCTCGGCGACCACCGACACCCCGGCCTCGGCGGCCAAGGCGGCGGCGAAGCCGCGCGCCGGAGGCTCCGCCGCGGCGGCCGCGACCAGCTCGTCGAGGTCGCGGGTGTCGGCTTCGGCGGCGGCTCGATGGGCGGCCAGGATCCGGTCGAGGTAGGTGCCCATCTCGGTACCAGACTACCGGTGGCCCGGGATCGAGCCCGGAAGCGCGCCACTCGCCGCCGCGCCGCGACCCCGGCAGCCACGCGCCGGCTCAGTGCCGCTCCGGAAGTGCCTCGACCCGGGTGAGCACGCCGGCGGCGTCGACGGTGTCGCCGGGCTCGACGGCCCGCCCGACGTAGCCGAGGGCGACCGATCCTCTCTGGGAGGCGCTGGTCACCGTCCCGACGGTCTTGGCGCCGGCGGTGAGCCCGGTGCCGGGCTCGAGCGGCCCGGCGGGTCGGAGCAGGCGGAGGTGGCGGGCGACGTGGCCGCCGCGCGAGTCGATCCGGGCGACCAGCTCCTGGCCGGTGTAGCAGCCCTTGGTGAAGCTCACGGTCAGCTCCACGAGCCCGGTCTCGGCGGGAATGGTCCGCTCGGTGAGCTCGGCGCCCATCGCCGGCACCCCGGCGAGGATGCGGGCCGCCTCCCAGGCTTCGTCGTCGAGCTCCTCCCCCGGGGCAGCGCCGGCCGGGGACAGCACGTCGACGGCGTCCTCACCGGCCCACAGGGCGCTGAGCGCCTGGCCGCCGAGCGCTCCGGGTGCGGGCCCGCCGCGCAGTGCGAGCACCCGCAGCCGGCTCGCCCCGAGCTCGACCCGGGTGCGCAGCTTGAAGCGCGTGAGGCGGTCGAGGACGGCCTCGCCCCACCCGGCATCGGTGTCGACCACCAGGCGGTCCGCGCCGGTACGGGTCACCCGCACCAACGCGTCGACTTTCCCCTGGGGAGCCAGCAGCCACGACCAGGCCGAACCCCCGGCACCGAGGGCGTCCACGTCCTGGCTGAGCTGGCCCTGGAGGTACGCGGAGGCGTCGGGCCCCACGACGACGACGGCGTCGCGGGTGAGCCAGTGGTGGCGGAGGTCACCCACGGGCGGCCACCTGGCGGCGGGCAGCGGTGATCCGCCGGGCCCCGGGGACCGCGGCGAGCAGGGCGGCCGCCTTGTTGGCGCACTCGAGGTCCTCGTCGGCGGGGTCGCTGTCGGCGACGATCCCGGCGCCGGCCTGCACGCTCGCCGTGCCGTCGGGGGCGACCACCATGGTGCGGATGGTGATCGCGGTGTCGAGGTTGCCGGAGAAGTCGAAGTAGCCGACCACCCCCGCGTAGGGGCCCCGCTTGGCCGGCTCCAGCTCGTCGATCACCTGCATGGCCCTCACCTTGGGCGCCCCCGAGACCGTACCGGCGGGGAACGTGGCGGCCAGCACGTCGACCGGGCCGAGCCCGGCGCGCAGCCGCCCGGACACCTGCGAGGTGAGGTGCATCACGTGGCTGTAGCGCTCCAGGGTCATCAGCTCCTCGACGGTCTCGGTCCCGAACTCGGCGACCCTTCCGAGGTCGTTGCGGGCCAGGTCGACCAGCATCACGTGCTCCGCCCGCTCCTTCGGGTGCTCGGCCAGCTCGGCCGCCAGGCGGCGGTCGTGCTCGTCGGTCCGGCCCCGCCGGCGGGTCCCGGCGATCGGACGGGACACGACCCGCCCCGCCCGGAGGGACACCAACGGCTCGGGGGAGGAGCCCACCAGGCAGACCTCGGGGTGGCGCAGGAAGTACATCGACGGGCTCGGGTTGACCTGGCGCAGCGAGCGATAGAGGTCGAACGGCTCGGCGCCGAGGTCGAGATCGAAGCGCTGCGAGACGACCACCTGGAACACGTCGCCGGCGGTGATGTGCTCCTTCGCGACCTCGACCGCCGCGGTGTACTCCGCCGGGGAGGTGCGCCGGCGGTGCTCGGGGATCTCGTCGTCGTGCTCGGGGGGCACGACGATCGGCTCGTCGAGGGGCTCGGCACCCGTCGCGGCCAGCCGCTCGAGGCTCTCGACCGCGCCGTCCCACAGCACCCCGGCGGCCGCCCGCCCGGTACCGGGGGGCACCCGGACGGCTTCGACGAGGCTGACCCGCTGGCGCCACGAGTCGTAGGCGACCACCTGGCCGACGACCGAGAGGATCGCGTCGGGGAACCCGGCCTCGTCGGGCGGCGGGTCGCCGAGGTGCTCGACCTCCCGGACCACGTCGTAGCCCAGGTAGCCGACCAACCCGCCGTGCAGGGGGGGCAGGCCGTCGAGATCGGGGCTGCGCAGCTCGGTGAGCAGGGCCCGGGCGGCGGCGAGGATGCCCGCGTCGGTCGGCACCCCGGCGGGCAGTTGGCCCTCGACGGCGACGTGGCGGCCCCGGGCGATCAGCGTCGCGCTCGGCCGGCGCCCGACGAACGACCAACGCCCCCACCGCCCGGCGTGCTCGACCGACTCGAGCAGGAACGCCCGGTCACCGTCGTCGGCGCCGGCGAGGCGGGCGAAGGCGGCGACGGGAGTGGTGAGATCGGCGAGCAGCTCCCGCCAGACCGGCACGACGCTCCAGCGGGCGGCCAGCTCGACGAACTCGTCGCGGCTCGGGCGGATCACGCTCCACCTGGCCTGCGCCCGCCGGCCGGAGCGCTGCCGGCGCCGAACGCCCGGAAGAAGCAGCTGCGCGCCCCGGTGTGGCACGCCCCGGCCCCTTCCTGGTCGACGACGAGGAGCAGCGTGTCGCCGTCGCAGTCGTAGTACGCCTCCCGGACCCACTGGCGGTCCCCGGAGGTGTCCCCCTTGCGCCAGCGATCCTGGCGGCTGCGGGACCAGAACACGGTCCGCCCGCCCGCCAGGGTCTCCTCGAGGGTCTCCCGGTTCATCCAGGCGAGCATGAGCACCTTCCCGCTGCCCCGCTCCTGGACGATCGCCGGGACCAAGCCGTCGGCGTTGAACGCGATCGCGTCGAGCTGGTCGGAGCTGGGCAGGATCGGGGTCGGCGCCGGCGTCACCCCCCTGAGCCTACGGGGCGCCGGGCGCCCCGGCCTCCTCGAAAGGGTACCGGCTCGCCCACCGAGCGGGGTCCCCTCGAGCGCTCAGCGAGACGATCGCCAGCTCGCAACCTCAACTGGCCTGGGAGGGGGAGGGCCAACGGCCCGGTGGTAGCGTGCGGCCGTGATAGAGGTTCCCGAGCCGCCGGACCTGCGACTACCCGGGGGGGTGGGCGGCGACGTCCCCCGGCCGGTGATCATCCAGGGAGGGATGGGCGTCGGGGTCTCCGGGTGGCGACTGGCCCCGGCGGTGTCGGCCGC
>JAJZWW010000171.1 GCA_021846485.1 Actinomycetes bacterium | reverse complement strand
CGGGGCGCTGCGGCCGCGACCGGCGCCGATGTCGGCCGGCCGAGGGGGCTCGGTGGCGGGGGAGCCGCCGGCGCCGGGAGGCGGGGCACGGGCGACCCCGGCGAGAGTGGAGATCCCGCCCTGGAGGAGGCGCTGCGCTCCTGGCGCCGGGCGCGGGCGGGCGCCGACGGGGTCCCGGCCTACGTGGTCTTCGCCGACCGCACCCTGAAGGCGATAGCCGAGGCCCGCCCGACGACCCTCGCCGAGCTGCGCCGGCTGGACGGCATCGGCCCCACCAAGCTTGAGGCCTACGGCGAGGAGATCCTGGCGCTGGTCGCCGAGCACGCCTGAGCCGAGCCCCGGCGGGGGTGGGCTCGACGCTGCTTGCTGGCGCTAGCCTCGGGGAGGTGCGAAGCGACGCCTACGACGAGCTCGCCCTGCTCGAGGGCAACGCCGCGGAGCACGGCCTTACCTGGAGTGGTCCCCCGGAGGTGGCCAGGCGGGAGGTGGCCCTGAGCGGCGGGGGCGTGGTCAGCGCGCTCCAGTGGGGCGGCGGGCCACCGGTGGCGCTGCTGGTCCACGGCAGCGCGCAGAACGCCCACACGTGGGACACCGTCGCCCTGGCGCTCCGCAGGCCCCTGGTGGCGGTGGACCTGCCCGGCCACGGGCAGTCGACGTGGCGCCCGGACCACGACTACTCCCCGGGCGTGCTCGCCGGGGCGCTGGCCGAGGCGGCAGTGGCGCTCGCCCCTTCCGCCCGCCTGGTGGTGGGCATGTCGCTCGGCGGCCTGGCGGCCATCTCCCTCGCCGCCCGCCGCCCCCGGCTGGTGCCGGCGCTGGTGATCGTCGACATCACCCCCGGAGTCGACGCCCGCAAGGCGAAGGCGATCACCGATTTCGTGTCCGGGCCGGAGCGCTTCGGGTCCTTCGAGGAGATCCTGGAGCGGACGGTCCTCCACAACCCGGGGCGTTCCGTCGAGTCGTTGCGTCGCGGGGTGCTCCACAACGCCAGGGAGATGCCCGACGGGTCGTGGGCGTGGCGATGGGACCCGGTGCGCCACGGCGGGCCCCCGGGGACCGAGCCCGGCCAGGCACGGCTGGCCCTCTGGGAGGCTCTCGGGACGACCCGGATGCCGCTCACCCTGGTGAGGGGGTCCCTGTCGCCGGTCGTCGACGACCGCGACGTCGAGGAGCTGCTCGAGCGCCGCCCCGACGCCCGGATGGTCACGGTGGAAGGAGCGGGCCACAGCGTCCAGGGGGACCGTCCGCTCGAGCTCGCCGCGGTGCTGGCCCCGCTGCTGCCGGCCGGGTGAGGCGAGCCGCTGAGCTCGTCGGAGCCCGGCGGGCCGACGGGGCGACCCCACCTCTTCCGGGGCGGCCCGGCGCGGGAGGCCGGGTCCACGAGACCTCCCGGCGGGTGCGCCTGGCCGACGTCCGCCCGGACGGCCGGGCCCGGCTCGACGCGCTGGCCCGCTACCTGCAGGACGTGGCGGCCGACGACGTGAGGGACGCAGGGGTGGCCGACGAACGCCGCTGGGTCATTCGCCGGACCTACCTGGACATCGCTCGCCGCCCCCGCTACGAGGAGCTGCTCGACCTGGCGACGTGGTGCTCGGGGACCGGGGCCGCCTGGGCGGAGCGGCGGACCTCCCTCCGCGGCTCTGGCGGGGCCGCGGTCGAGGCGGCTTCGGTGTGGGTGAGCCTCGACCCGGAGACGATGAGGCCGGTTCCGCCCGGGGAGCGCTTCCACCGGGTCTTCGGCGCGGCAGCGGGGCAGCGGGTGGTGCGGGCCCGCCTGTTGCACCAGGAGCTCGCCGCTCCCGCCGGCGGGGGAGAGGATTGCCCGCGGGGGGACGGTCGCCTGCCCCGCGGTGTCGGCGAGCGGAGGTGGGCGCTGCGGGCCGCCGACTTCGACGTCCTCGGGCACGTCAACAACGCCGTCGCCTGGGGGCTGCTCGACGAGGAGGCCGACCTGTCGGTTCCCCGCTGGAGGGTCGGCTCGGCCGAGGTGGAGTACCGGGAGCCGATCGCCGAGCCCGGCGAGGTGACCGTGCGGCGCGCTGCCGGCGGAGCGACGCTGCGGATGGAGGTGGTCCGCGGGGGCGGTGGCCTGGCCCTCACCGGCCTGGCCCGCTTCGAGCCCTCCCCGCGCCTGTAGCCTTCCCGCATCCCGGGGCCGGCTCGCCGACCAGCAGCGGGCGACCCGGCGGCCAGGTCGCGCGCCCCGGGGGCGGGCGTTCAGGCTCCGCGAAGTGAGGAGATCACCTCCGCAGTGACCGTCGGCGGGGCCTTCACCAGCAGCCACATCTGGGTTGACGCGCCCCGCAGCCAGGTGTCGACGGCCACCGCGTGCCAACCGTCCGGCCGGGTGACGCCGACCTCCCAGGCGAAGCTGGTGCCGGGGACCCGGATGCGGTGGCCGCGGCCCAACGTGTAGGGCGTCGAGCGGGTCTCGGCGTCGAAGCGGAACACGGTGGGCGGCGCGGTGCGCGGGCCCGGTGGCCGCCGGCGGGCGAGGATCGCTTCGGCGACCCAGCCGTGCGCTGGGGAGCCGTAGAAGTAGTTGCCGTCGAGGTCGGTCCACTCCCGGTCCTGGTGGTAGGAGGTGGGCACCGCGTAGCCGAAGTAGGCGCCGGTGATCGCCCGGTACCCCGGGCCGACCGAGACGGGTCGCACCACCGGCTCGCGAGGCGTGCCCACCTCGTAGGCCAGGGTGATCGGCACGGCCAGGCACACCGGGGTGAGCAGGAACAGCACCATCCACAACCTGGTCCTGCGCCGGGCCCGGCCGGCGGCGGGCGCGGCATGCTCCGGCAGGTCCGGGACCCGGCTCCCGGTGCCCCGGTCGGGGTGGGGGACAGCTACGCGCACCGCCCCATCCTCCCACGCGGCGGCCCGCGCGCCGGGGCTAGCTTTCCGGACATGGTCCACGCCTTCGTGCTCATCGACGCCGCGCCGTCCCGGGTGGCGCCCCTCGCCGCGGAGCTGGCCGAGGTCGACGGGGTGGCGGAGGTCTACTCCGTGGCGGGCCACGCGGACTTGGTGGCCGTGGTGCGGGTCCGCCACCACGAGGAGCTCGCCGAGGTCGTGACCCGGCGGATCCACGCCCTGGAGGGCATTACCGACACTCGGACTCTGATCGCCTTCCAGGCCTACAGCCGCCGGGACCTGGAGGCGCTGTGGGACCTCGGGGCCCAGTCCCCGGAAACGGGAGCCCGGTAGCCTCGCTCCGGCCCGGTCCTCTGCGCCCCTCCCCGGCTCGTGCAAGCCCGGCTCGCGCAAGGGACGGCCCCCGCCCCGGCTCAGCCGGAGGCCGCCTCGGCAAGCTCACGGGCGGCGGCGTTGCGGGCCTTGCGCAGGTTGTTGCGCCTCTTCCAGTACGGGGTCTTCCAGACCTTGAAGCCACCGCGGCGGCCCTCCTTGGGCCCGGCAGGGGGCCGCGGCGAGGGGTGGCGGCCGAGGTCGTGAACGGCCTTGGGGCACAGGGCGTCAGCGTCCTCGAGCAGCTCCTCGTCGGCCACGACCGTCCGGAGCCGGGCCCGGGCCTCGTGACGGGCCTGACGGCGGGTCCGCCGGCGGTGCTCGGTGGAGCCAGGAAGGGACGTGTCTGCAGGGCGCATGCTTGCCTCCTCGAGACGGCCGGCCGGTGGCCGGGTCCTCTCCTGCAACTCTGCCCCGCCCGGCGCCCCGGGTACCGGATGGGCCCCGGGGCCAGTACCGCCACTTCTCGTTCCTCGCTCGTTGTTCCATCCTGCTCGGCTCGCGAGATCCCGGCGGCCGGGGCCTGTCTCGACGCCCACCCCGACTCGGGTGGCCCGCTCAGGACCCGAGCGGCAACTACGGCAACTACTTGGACGGCCGAAGGCCGAGAACTGTGTGCTGACACGGCCGAAGTTGGTAGCGCCGTCCAGGTAATTGCCGGAAGGGTCCTCAGCCGGCGGAGGCCGCCCCCGGGGTGGTGGCTGGAGCCGTTTCGGGCGGGCGGAAGACCGTCTGGCGGTAGTAGCGCAGCTCGGCGACGCTCTCCTTGATGTCGTCGAGCGCCCGGTGGCTGCCACCCTTGCGGGGTGCCGCTCCGACCGCCGCGGGGTACCAGCGGCGGGCCAGCTCCTTCACGGTGGAGACGTCGACGCTGCGGTAGTGGAAGTACGCCTCGACCTCGGGCAGCCAGGCTGCCAGGAAGCGCCGGTCGGTCCCGATCGTGTTGCCGCACAGCGGCACCGTGCCGGGCGCCGGCAGTTGGGCGCGCAGGAAGGCGAGGGTCGCCTCGCCCGCCTCTTCGAGGGTGACCGTGGAGGACTTGACCGCGGCGAGCAGCCCCGATCTGGTGTGCATGGCGCGCACCACGTCGCCCATCGCGTCCAGTCGGTCCCCGGGGGCGGCGACGACCAGGTCGGGGCCCTCGGCGACCAGCTCGAGCTCGTCGTCGGTGACGAGCGTGGCGATCTCGACGATCCGGTCGACCGCGGGGTCGAGCCCGGTCATCTCGAGGTCCATCCAGGCGAGCACCGCAGCACCGTAGCCGCGCTCCTCGGTAGCGTGGAGCGGTGCTGCGCGTCCCCCTGGTGGCTGTCGATCCCGACCTGCCGGCTCCCCGCTACGCCATGCCGGGAGACGCCGGCGCCGACCTGGTGGCCCGCTGCGGGGTGGTGGTCGCCGCGGGTGGCGGCCGGGCGCTGGTGCCGACCGGGGTGAAGGTCGCCATCCCGGAGGGTTACGCCGGGCTGCTCCTGCCCCGCAGCGGGCTGGCTCTCCGCCACGGGCTCACCCTGGTCAACAGCCCGGGCCTGATCGACTCGGGGTATCGCGACGAGCTGTGCGCCCTGGTGGTCAACACCGACCCGGCGGAGACCTACGAGATCCACCGCGGCGACCGCGTGGCGCAACTGGTGGTGGTGCCGGTGGAGCAGGTGGTCTGGGACCCGGTCGGAGGGCTCGAGGCGTCCGAGCGGGCCGGAGGGCGCTTCGGCCACACGGGGCGCTGAGATGGCAGCCCGACGACGGAGCCCGCGGCTCCGACGCCGAGTCGCCGGAGCACGCCGGAGCGGGCCGGTCGGGGTCCTCGCAGCCGGTGGGTGCCGGGGTGCCTGAGCTCCCCGAGGTCGAGGCGCTGGCCCGCCACGTCACGCAGCGGGCTGCGGGGCGCACCGTGGAGCGGGTCGAGGTGGCCGCGCTGTCCGCGCTGAAGACCTTCGACCCGCCGGTGGACGCGCTCGTCGGCCGCCGCGTGCTGCGCTGCGAGCGGCGGGGAAAGTACCTGTGCCTGGAGACAGGCGGGGACGGACCGCTGTGGCTGGTGGTCCACCTGGCGCGCGGCGGCTGGCTCCGGTGGCGCGACGAGCTCCCCGCGGCCAGGGCCAATCCGGGGAAAGGCCCCCTTGCGCTGCGGGTCGCCCTCGACGTCGGGGGTTTCGAGCTCACCGAGGCGGGCACCGAGAAGCGTCTCGGGGTTTGGGTCGTCCAGGACCCGGACGGGGTCGAGGGGGTCGCCCGCCTGGGCGCCGACCCGCTGTCGGGGGATCTCGGCGTCGAGCCCCTCTCCGCGCTGCTCGCCGCCCGGCCCGGGCCGGTCAAGCACGTCCTCGTCGACCAGTCGGCGATCGCGGGGATCGGTAACGCCTACTCCGACGAGGTGCTCCACGCCGCCCGGCTCTCGCCGTTCGAGCCCGCGTCCCGGATGGACCCCGACGAGGTCGCCCGGCTGCACACCGCGCTCGTCGGGGTGCTCACCGCGGCGCTCGAGCGTTCCCTCGGCCTGCCGGCGAGCGGCCTGAAGGCGGAGAAGAGGGACGGCATGGCGGTGCACGGCCGGACCGGCCTGCCCTGTCCGGCCTGCGGCGACACGGTCAGGGAGGTGGCGTTCGCCACCAGGTCGCTGCAGTACTGCCCGACCTGCCAGACCGGCGGGAGGTCGCTCGCCGACCGGCGGCTCTCCCGCCTCCTGCGGTGAGCGGTGCAGGCCGGGGTCGCACCGGGGCCCGCCGAACGGCGGGCATCCCCGGAGCGGAGCCGGAGCTGGTCACCCACCGGGGCATCCGATGGCGCAAGGACCCCGACGGCACGATCGGTTGGTACAACGAGGAGGCTGGCGGGTGGTTGCGCTGGCGTCCCGGCGCCGACGCCCCTCCGCTGCCCCCGCAGTGGGAGGCCGACGCAGCCCGGATCCCCGCCCCTCCCCGGGTGCGGCGCGCCCCGTGGCGCAGTCCTTACCGCCTCGTGCCGGTAGCTCTGGTGCTCGCGGCGGTGGCTCTCGGCACCTGGCAGGCGACGCGCGAGAGCGGCTCGGGCGCCACCCGCCTGGCTCGGCGGGAGGCCCGGGCCATGGTCGGACGCTGCCTGGAGCGCACCTCGACGAGCGGCGCGGCCCCGGCCTACTCCCCGAGCCCGGTGCCCTGCGGCTCCGGGCGGGCGGCGGTGCGGGTGGTGTCGGTCCACGAGGTGTCGACGGCCGCCCCCCGACCCCACTGCCCGGCGGGGCAGACCGCTCTCCAGCTCTCCTATGCCGGGACCGCCACCCCCGACGTCGAGTGCGCCCTGCCGGTCCGGCGGCGGTAGGGTCGGGTCCGTGAGGGTGAGCATCGACCCGCAACGCTGCCAGGGGCACGGCCGCTGCTACTCGGTGGCCCCCGAGGTCTTCGCTGCCGACGACGACGGTTTCGGCTCGGTCCTCGCCGACCCGGTGCCGCCCGCGGAGGAGGACCGGGCGCGCCTCGCGGCGCGCAACTGCCCCGAGGACGCCGTGGCCGTCGAGGGCTGAGCGGGACGGCTCTCCCGGGGGCTGGGCCTCCGGGCGGCTCAGGCCAGGTCGTCGGGGCGGTTGCGCGTCCCGTCGGGCCACTGGGCCACGAGGGAGTAGCGGTCCCCGCGGACGAGGCTCTCGCGCCACTCGACGGGCTCCTCCCCGGCGAGCGCCAGATCGGAA
>JAJZWW010000170.1 GCA_021846485.1 Actinomycetes bacterium | reverse complement strand
CGGGCTCATAACCCGAAGGTCGCGGGTTCAAATCCCGCCCCCGCCACCAACGGATTCTCAGAGTCCAGTCGAAAGCCCACGATCTCGTGGGCTTTCGTGCTGTTTCAGCGTATGTCCACGGGGTTATCCACAGGTTTATCGGGGCTTTTTATCGGGACCTACTCAGCCCCTGCGTATGCAGCATACGCAGGGTGGCGCGACGCGAGCGGCCCGCACGCTGCACCTTTGCGGCCGAGGCTCGGGCGAGGGTGGCGGTGCATAGGGCAGCCCTATGCATGCCCTATGCAGCTGCCCTTCTCAACCGCTGGGAGCGTTGTCCTCCGCGGCTGTCGTGGCCTTGAGAGAGTCTCCGCTGGTGGCCATGCCGGGGTCAGCCTCGGGGCGTAGCTGGTCGAGGAGCGCATCGAGCGTCCGGACCTGTTGATCGGTCAGGCGGGCGAAGGCGGCTCGGAGGTTGCAGGCGTGGACCTTGGCTGCCTGCCCGAGACGTTGGCGTCCGGACAGCGTGACGGCGGCGTACTGCACGCGGCGGTCGGTAGGACACGGGCGACGCTCGACGTAGCCGGCTGCCTCCATGCGGTCGACCAGTCGGGTGACTCCCCCGGAGGTGAGTGCGATCTGCTCGGCGAGGTCGCCCATGGTCAGCTGCCCATCGGCTGAGCGCGCCAGGCGGAGAAGGACCT
This sequence comes from Actinomycetes bacterium, assembly GCA_021846485.1. Taxonomy (GTDB): domain Bacteria; phylum Actinomycetota; class Acidimicrobiia; order Acidimicrobiales; family Palsa-688; genus JAKAQB01. The sequence goes on along the minus strand of JAJZWW010000170.1, from coordinate 6,222 downwards.
CGAACCAGGTGTGGGGGAGGCCGCCTTCGTCTTCCAGGGCACGCCCGAGGCTTCGCTCGAGGCGGCTGTAGACCTCCACGAGGCGGCCGAAGGTGGTGATGAGCGGGTCGCTCAGCGGGGCGGGTTCTGTCATGCGCAGCATCTTACCACTCAGAGGTTGACACGGCAGGGAATTGGATGTAGGGTAGCTGCGTTGTCAACTTCTGACAGCTCAACGACGGAGGTCATGCCATGCGTCGTGCCATCATCGGTGCAGGGAACGTCGGCAGCTCGCTCGCCGAGGCCGCTGCCAAGGCTGGCCACAACGTGACGTTGAGCGCAGCCCACCCTGCGCACGCGGTCGAGGTGGCCGGCAAGGCCGGCGCGACACCAGCGGCATCGAACGCCGAGGCAGTCGAGGGCGCCGACGTCCTCGTGCTGGCGGTTCCCCACGCAGCGGTCGCCGAGGTGGCCGGGGAGCTCGGCTCGGCTCTGGCGGGCAAGGTAGTGGTCGACGTCACCAACCCTCTCGACGCGGCCTACACCGACCTCGTCACCGAGGGGGTCTCCGCCGCCGAGGTGCTCCAACGCGAGATCACGGGCTCGTCGGTGGTAAAGGCGTTCAACACCGTCTTCGCCGCCCGCTACGCGAACCCGACAGAGAACGGCTCGCCGCTCGACGCTTTCTTGGCCGGCGACGATGCCGCAGCGAAGGCCACCGTCGCCGACCTCGCCTCCTCGATCGGTTTCCGGCCCATCGACGCCGGTGGTCTGCGCATGGCGCGGTCCCTGGAGGAGTTGGCGTTGTTGAACATCACGCTGAACGCTCGCAACGGCTGGCCGTGGCAGAGCGCATGGAAGCTTGCCGGCCCCACCCAGGCCGGCTGATTCCGAGCTTCGACCAAGGAGGCCCCATGTCGATCCCCGCCGTGCGTCTCAACCACGCAGTCCTGTTCGTCGCCGACCTCGAGCGTGCGGAGCGCTTCTACACCGAGGTGTTCGGCATGCAGGTCATAGCCCGCGAGCCCCGCGCCCGGGCAGCCTTCCTCCGGTTGGCTCGATCGGGCAACCACCACGACCTCGGGCTGTTCGGCGTCGGCACCGCCGCGCCGGCCAAGGCGCGTGGCGCAGTCGGCCTCTACCACCTGGCCTGGCAGGTCGACACGATCGACGAGCTCGCCCAGGCTCGCCAGAGCCTCCTCGACCACGGCGCCTACACCGGCGAGTCGAGCCACGGCGCCACCAAGAGCGTCTATGGCGCCGACCCTGACGGCAACGAGTTCGAGGTCATGTGGATGCTGCCACGCGACGCCTGGGGCACCTACGAGGTGGCGGCGCCGATCGACGCGCTGGACTTGAACGCCGAGCTGGAGCGCTGGTCCGGTGTCCGCACCGCAGGCCGGATCGTCACCGATGCGGGGGCCGCGTGATTTACGCCTTCGACTTGACATCTTGACACCGACACACAGGAGGACACGGATGCAGCTGTTCCATCGCCACACCACAACACCCGCTGACATCGTCACACCAACCAACACCACACCCAACAAGGAGGAGATAGCTATGACCACCTATCGAGAGAACGAGGGCCCGGCGGAAACGCTGACCCCAGAGAACAGCGTCGTGGCGCTCATCGACCACCAGGTCGGCCTCATGTCGCTGATCGACGACATGCCCGCAGAGCAGGTCAAGAACAACGTCTTGGGCTTGGCCAAGACCGCAAAGACCCTCGGTGTCCCGGTACTTGTGACCACCAGCCGGGACTGGGGCCCGAACGGGCCGATCCTGCCCGAGATCCAGGCACTGTTCCCCGACGTCGAGGTCATCCGGCGCCCTGGCGTCATCAACGCCTATCGCTGGCCCGCGTTCCGCCAGGCGCTGGAGGCCACCGGACGCAAGCACGTGATCATCGCGGCGGTCACCGACACCACGTGCCTGCAGTTCCCCAGCCTGGACATGGTCCTCGACGGCTACGACGTGCATGCTGTCATCGACGCCAGCGGCGCCGAGGCCCCAGGGCAGATCGCTCGCGAGGCAACCATCGCCACGCTCGCCCACGCCGGCGTCAAGCTCCGCACCTGGTTCAGCGTGGCCGCCGAGCTCGTCGCCGACTGGCGCCGAGACGAGGCGAACGGCTGGCCACTGGCTGCCGGCGCCGTGCACGACCACCTGCCCGCCTGGGGCTACCTGCTCGACACCGCCATGGCCTACGGCACCGGCCAGATGGTCGCCCCGGACTGGTTCGTCGAGGGCCAGAGCGGCCCTACCGGACGCACCCAGCCCATCGGCGACGCCACAAGAGGCGCCGCACGCGTAACCGCCGCAGCGGAGGATCCGCAGGTCTGAACCCGCGGCCCAGGGTCCGGTCGGGCGTTCCCGACAACGGACCCTGGGCCGTCAGGGGGAGGCGTCATCGACGACATCGGACTGCTGCTACCGCGCCTGCGACCGGGTGGCAGTCCCAGCGAGACGACCCCGCAGCATCTCTGCGCTCCCGCCGACCACCGCCGCCACCGCCACCGCCACCACCGCCACACCTCACCCCCTTGGAGAACCGATGACTGCCACCCCGCACAGCGTTTCCACGACGTCCCCCTCTTCCGTCGAGCCGCAGGCGCCTGACCTGCTCCTGCGCGGCGGGCGTGTCACCACACTCGACACCGTCCAATCCGAGGTCACTGCCGTGCTCCTGCACGACGGCCGGGTGGCCGCGATCGGCGCGGACCGCGAGGTCACCGCCGCCGCCGGTCCCGGCACGCACATCGTGGAGCTCGCCGGCCGGCGCGTCGTCCCCGGGCTCAACGACAGCCATCTCCACCTGGTCCGCGGCGGCCTGAACTGGTCGCTGGAGCTGCGTTGGGACGGCGTGCCCAGCCTCGCCGACGCCCTCACGCTCCTGCGGGCACAAGCCCAGCGCACCCCCGCCGGGCAGTGGGTCCGAGTCGTCGGCGGGTGGAGCGAGCACCAATTCGCCGAGCACCGCGCCCCCACGCTGGCCGAGCTCAACGCTGCTGCCCCGGACACCCCCGTCTTCGTCCTGCACCTCTACCGCGCCGCGTTGCTCAACGCCGCCGCGCTGCGTGCCCTCGGCATCGACACGACCACCCCCGATCCACCCGGAGGACACATCGAACGCGACAGCGCCGGCCGCCCCACGGGTCTTCTCCTGGCCACCCCCAGCGCGCTCATCCTCTACTCCACCCTCGCCCGTGCGCCGCGCCTCAGCCCGACCGATCAGGCGATCAGCAGCCGGCTGTTCATGCGCGAGCTCAACCGCCTCGGCGTCACCAGCGCCATCGACGCCGGCGGCGGCGCCCAGAGCTACCCCGACGACTACGACGTCATCAGCGAGCTCGCCGCCGACAATGAGCTGACCGTGCGTGTCGCATTCAACATCTTCGCCCAGCGGGCCGGAGCCGAGCTCGACGACTACCGGAGCTTCACCGGGCTCACCGGGCCTGGCAGCGATCGCGCAGCGGACCGCTGGTACCGGTTCAACGGCGCAGGCGAGAACGTGGTGTGGGCTGCCGCCGACTTCGAGAACTTCACCCAACCCCGCCCCGACCTCGGAGCGGGTACCGAGGACCGGCTCGCCGACGTGCTGCGCCTGCTCGTAGGCGAGCGCTGGCCGTTCCGGCTGCACGCGACCTACGACCAGACCATGCGGCGCATGCTCGACGTCATCGAGCGCGTCGATCGCGAGGTCGGCCTCGGTGGGCTGCGCTGGTTCTTCGACCACGCGGAAACCGCCACCCCCGCCACCTTGGAGCGGATCGCCGCGCTCGGCGGGGGCCTCGCGGTGCAGAACCGGATGGCCTTCCAAGGCGAGGCGTTCGCGCAGCGCTACGGCGCTGCCGCGGCCGCCACCGCCCCGCCGCTGCGACGAGCCCTTGACCTGGGGTTGTCGCTCGGCGCCGGCACCGACGCCACCCGGGTCAGCAGCTACAACCCCTGGTACGCGCTGCACTGGCTGGTCAGCGGCCGCACCGCCGGCGGCCTATTGCTACGCGACGGTCACGACCGCCTCGACCGCTTCGAAGCCCTGCGATCGTTTACCAACGGCGCCGCCTGGTTCTCGGGCGAGCAGGCCGACAAGGGGCGCCTCACCCCCGGCTACCTCGCCGACCTCGCTGTCCTGAGCGAGGACTACTTCACCGTCGCTGAGGAGCGCATCCCGCACCTTTACAGCGTGCTGACCGTCGTCGGCGGCCGGATCGTGCACGGCGCCGCCGAGCACGCTGCGCTCGCCCCACCCAGCCCTGCGCCGAGTCCCGACTGGAGCCCCCTCACCTTGCCGGGCCACCCCGTGCCCCTTCCCACAGACGGCCACGTCGACCCGTGCCTGCTGTGACCGGTTTCGCCTGCTGTGACCGGACCCCCAACCTGCATCGGAGAGCACCGTGACGAACCATCTCACCTCATCACAGGGCCTCGACGACCCACTGCCCACGCCGGTCGTCCGCTGGCGTCCCGAGCGAGCCGGCCGACCGGCCGCCCTCGTGGTCGCCCTGCACGGCCGTGGTGCCGACGAGACCACGATGGACGCACTCACCGACCCGCTCCCGGACCGGCTCGCCGTCGCCGCCGTCCGCGCCCCGCTGCGTGAAGGCCAGGGCTGGGCGTGGTTCGCCAACCGTGGCATCGGCCGACCGGTTCCTGCCAGCCTCGCCCGCACCCTCGCCTGGCTGCAGGAGTGGATCGATCACGCCTGGAGCGGCCCGACCTACCTGCTCGGCTTCTCCGGCGGCGCCGCCGCCGCCGGCGGTCTGTTGCTTCACGATCCGAGCCGCTTCGCGGGCGCAGCACTGCTCTCAGGCACGCTGCCTTTTGACGCCGGTCTGCCCACCGCCGATAGCCGTCTGGCCGGCCTGCCGGTCTTCCACGGCCACGGAGCCCAAGACCAGGTCATCCCCGCCGAGCTGGTAGAGCGCACCACCGGCTACCTCACCGGCCCCTCGGCGGCGGAGACAACCGAGTGGCGCTACCGCGCCCTCGGCCACACCATCAACGCCGAGATGTGCGACGACGTGCGGCAGTGGTTCGACGCGCACACCCCCGGCCGGCCGCTTCCGGGCACGGGAGCGGCGCCGCTCCCCCTACCGGCCCGGCCCGGACCGCGGCCGCGGGTCTGGCAAGGCATTCCCCAGACCCAGCTCGACCAACCATCACCCCCGGGGACCAGGGAGCGCCTCCTTGCCCACGCCGCCGCTCTGCCCGGCGTCAGGCTGGGCCAAAGCGTCATCAGCGTCCCGGGAGCCACCGGGCTCCTGCTCGACCCCGCACGGCGCAACCCCGACCCGGAGACATTCATCGTCCCAGCCGCTGGCGAGTTCGCCCACCTGCACCCGAGGCGCGACGGCAGCCTGCACCTGACCCTGCCGCCTGCCCAATCAGCAGAGGTCATACGCCACGGATGGGGGGAGCTGCACCCCTTTGCCGGTGGCCGCCTCAGCCGGAGCATGGTCTTGCTCTACGCGCCGCGTGACGACGACGAGACCACGCAAGTCGAACGCCTGATCGACCTCGCTCACACCGCCGCCCACCGCGCCGCACCCACCCCGAAGGGCCGCTGAGCCATGACCACGACTGGTACACCCCAGTCCGGAGAGCTTCGCCTGCAGGCCGCCCTTTACGCGCTCACTGCCGTCACGGGGCTCGTGGACGCTGCCAGCTACCTTGGCCTCGGTCGCGTCTTCACCGCCCTCATGACGGGCAACGTCGTCTTTCTCGGGTTCGGCATCGCCCGCGCCGACCGGCTGCCGGTCGCGCCCAGCATCGCGGCGCTGGTCGCCTTCCTCACCGGAGCCGTCCTTGGGGGCAAGCTACTGGCCCGGGGCCTGAACACGGCTCGGCTCCGGCGCAGCCTGCTGCTGGGAACCGCCCTCCTGGCGGCCGCCGCGCTGGTCGCCGCCGGCACAGAAGCGTCGCGCGGCCCAGCCCGCTATGTGGTGATCGCGGTCCTCGCCGTTTCCATGGGCGTGCAAAGCGCCACCGTTCGCCACCTCGCCCGCGCCGACCTCACCACCACCGTGCTCACCCTCACCCTCACCGGCCTCGCCGCCGACAGCACCCTCGCCGGTGGAACGAACCCCAGAGTCCCGCGCCGTCTCGGCAGCGTCGCCACCATGCTCGCTGGCGCCCTCACCGGCGCCCTCCTCCTCCGAATAGGACTTGCCTGGCCGCTCGTCGCGGCCGCTCTCCTGGGCATCGTCGCCATCGTTCTCGCCCGAGTGCCGGACCATG